>DASUME010000087.1:0-14706 GCA_036277895.1 Polyangiales bacterium | reverse complement strand
GTGCACAGTGCGCTAGCGGCGGCCGTTCGCTGGCTCGAGGGCGAGGCTGCGAAGATCGACGACCCACGCCTGCGCGCGTCGTTCCTGCACAGCGTGCCCGAGCACGCGCGCATCCGCGCGCTCGACGCCGCGGCACGCAGGCTGGCCTGAACACGAAACGCCCGCCGTTCGACACGGCGGGCCCCTTCTCACAGCGAGCGCTCAGCTCAGTCGGCGAGCGTGATCGTCCACTGCATGCTCGTGGCCGAGGCGTTCCACGTCATCTGCTGCACGTCCGCACCCTCGGTGGTGGCGGAAGCGGCCGCGACGCTCTTGGTGTTGAACACCGGGCTGAGTGCGTGAAAGCCCGTTCCATTCGCCATCGACGTGAAGCTCCACAGCTGCTCGGTGCCGCCGCTGGAGTTGCTCTGCACGATCGGCGTCCTGTCCGCGGTCTTCTTCCCGGACACGGCCAGCGCCTTGCCACTGGAGACGCTCAGCACCTTGTACTGCTTGGGGCTGACCTGGATGATCTTCCACTTCTGGCTGGAGGCCTTGGTGTACGCCTTCTGGACCACCTTGCCGCCATCGACCGTGCTGCCCGCGTTGTCCAGGCACTTGCCGCTGGAGCGGTTGCAGATCTTGTAGTTGGTGTTGGCGTCGAAGTTACGCCACACCGTCACGACGTGGTTGTAGCCGTAGCAGGCCTTGTAGCCGTCGTTCTGGTTCGGGATGTCCGCCGGCGTGCACGTCTTGGCGCAGCGCGCGTCGACGCCGCCCGGAGTCTTGTAGGGCGCATTGGTCTGGTTCGCGCCCAGGCGTCCCGGCACCACACCCTGATCGAAGTCCTTGCCGTTGCAGTAGAACGCCTTCGGCGGATCGACGAACAGGTTGCCGAAGAACGAGCCCTCTTCGTACGGGTGGCCCGTGCTCTGGCCCCAGCCCACGCCCGGCACGTTGCCATCCATCCAGAGCGGGATGTGCTGCCCGCTGGTGTTGACGTGCGCGAGCAGACAGGCGCTCACGCTCTCCTGGCAATCGAGCCCGCATTCGCCGTTGCCCCACTCGGGCGCGACGCCGATCTCACCCGGGAAGGTGTACGAGACGCCGTTCTGGTCCGTCTTGACCACGCTCTGGCCCGCAGGCAGCGCACAGCGAACGATGTACTTCACGGTCTCGCGGCCGGCGCTGGTGGTCATCAGACCCACCGTCGAGCTCAGACCGTTGTTCATGCGCAGACCGTTGTTCATGCGCAGACCGTTCTCGGCGGTCAGGCCGTTGATCCCGAGCAGACCGTTGGTGCCGAGGAAGGCCGCCTGGTCCACCCGGTCGAGCCCGTCTTCAGCCTCGAAGCCGTCCTCGCCAAACTCATCCGGCGCGGCACACGCTCCAACCAACACGCTGGCACACAAGAGAAGCGTCTTCATACGAGTACGTGTCTGCAAGGGAACTACATCCTCCGCGAGCGCGAGGTACGAACGCGCGGAGAAGCTCCGCCCGCATTCGCCCGCTGTTCACGCTCAGCGATTTGCGACATTGCACGTTCCCGGCCAGCGCCACTCGGTGCAGAACGACACGCGAATCGAGGCTGCTCAGCCGTCTGGCGGCCCGCGTGCGTAACGCGCGGCGCTACGCGCGTCTCGCGCCAGGCAACAGCGCACAAGACACCCACAGGAAGGATGTACCCACAACGTGCGTAGAGGAGCACGCGCTTCTAAAGCACGCGCTGCAGTCCCTTGGCGCTGTCCATGGGCAGCTGCGCGGCCGCGGCGATCAGCTGCAGCGTGCGCACCGGCGGAAGCTGTCGCTGGAGCACGAGCAACGAGCTCCACAGCTTGCCCTGCGCCTCGGCGAGCCCCACGTGCTGCAGCGCGTCCGCCAGCTGCGTCGGCACAAAGAACGCCATACGCGGGTTGAACCACGTCAGCGCAGTCATCAGCCCGCGCTTCAGTGGATTGCTCATGCCCGGCACCATCACCGCCGTCTGAATCGACTTGCCGCCCCACAGGCGACCGAGCTGGGAGCGCTGACGCGCATCGGGCGCACCGCCATCGGTGACCACCAGCATGCGCGCCCGCTTCGGGTCCGCGCCGCTCGCCATGCCGAAGCTCTCCAGCTGCGCGACCAGCTCCTCCCATTCGCGCGCAGGCACAGACTCCGCCGTATGCAGACAGAGCGCTACGTCCAGGCCACCCAGAGGCATCAGCGCAAATGCCAACTCCATTCGGCGAGAGTGTACGTCGCAGCAACGAGGCTTGGAAACGGCATTCCCTCCTGCGCGACGGCAGTTGCGGTCGCCATTCGGGCACGGCCTCCCCATCCGGCGCGCCGCGGGCGACGCCTCCCTTCTACTTGTCGCTGGAGCCTTCCGCGGGCTGTGTCAGGAGCCGGCGCACGAACTCGAAGTCGACCTTGCCGCCGCCCGAGAGGTGGTCTTGCAGGATGCGCGAGGTCGTATTCGCAAAGCGCTCCCGGTCCAGCGGAGAGCCCGGCGTCGTTCGATATGCGGTTACCGCCCGCGCGAGCTCCACCTTCTTCTCATCGCCAGCAGCAGGCACGCCCTCACCCGCCTCCAGCACCTCTAGCGACGGCGAAGAGGACCGATGCACCGCGATGTCGCGCGCGACCGCATCCACGTTGCTCGGGTCGATGCCCTTCTCCGTCGCGAAGTCGTACGCCTTCGCCAGCAACGCGCGATCCTCCTTCTGCAGATACGGATACACGTCCTCGGTGTTCGGCTTGACTTCGCTCGCCACCGCCGGCTCCGCGCGCGGATCCGTCGTCCGGAACAGCCGCGACAACATCATCGCGCGGCCACTCAGCTTGATCGAAGCCGCCGAGTCCGCAGCGGCCTCGTCTGCTGCAGCGACCGGAGGCGGCGGCCTCGACGACATCACTGGTTGTGGCGCGATGCTGGGAGTAATACTGTTGAGCTTCCCGACCATGAACTCCGCTCCCGGAGCTCCGCACAGCTGTCGGAAAATCTCCACCGTTAATTCTCTGCTCCGCCGCACGCGGAGTCGAGTGCAAGTGGCATGGCATCCCTGTCTGCAGACGATGGAGGTTGGCTGGCTTACCGCCGGACGGTTTTGACTGACCCTCCGGCCAAGGCTACGCAACACCCTGCATGCATTCGCCGTCCTTCCTCCTCCGCCGCGCCGCCCGTGACCTGAAGGTCGGCCTGCTCGCCACGCGCGTCGTGGCGGTCACTGCCGCGCGCCGCCTGCGACACGGTCCCAAGCACCCCGAGTGGAGCGCCGACTTCGAGGTCGTCAACGAAGTGATCCGCGCCGTGGTCAACCTCGGCCACCGCGAGATGACCCTCGACCTCCAGCGCGAGCTGCCAGCACGCCCACTCTCCCGCGCCGTCCTGCGCAAGCTCGACTGGCAAAGGACCACGCTCGCCGGCCTGCCGACCGAGCAGCACACCCCACGCGACTGGAAGCCCGGCGACCTCGTCTTCCTCCACTTCCACGGCGGCGCCTACGCCCTCGGCTCCCCCGCCTCGCACCGCTGGATCGCCGCACGCATCGCGCTACGCACCGGTGCGCGCTGCATCCTGCCCGAGTATCGCAAGGCCCCCGAGCACCCGTACCCCGCGGCGATCGAAGACGTACTGAGCGCGTACCAAGCCGTGCTCGCCGAAGGCGTCTCCCCGAACAAACTCGTGATCGGCGGCGACTCCGCCGGCGGCGGCCTCGCGATCGCGCTGATGCAACGCCTGCGCGAGCTAGGGCTGCCGCAGCCGCGTGCTGCCGTCTTGATGTCTCCGTGGGTCGACCTGACTGCACGCGGCGGCACCATCGATGCCCACGGCCACTACGACTACCTGAGTTCCGAGATGCTGATCTGGGGCGCGAGCAACTATCTCGCCGGCGCCGATCCCAACCACCCGCATGTGTCTGCGGTTTTTGCGGATCTAGCCGGGCTGCCGCCCATGCTCGTGCAATCAGGAGGCAGCGAGATCTTGCTAGGCCAACACCACACGTTCGTAGAGCGCGCCCGCGCAGCCGGCGTGGACGTGAGCCACGAGATCAGCGACGGCATGGTCCACGTCTTCCACGCCTTCGCCCGCCTACCCGCCACCCGCAAGGCGTACCGCTCGATCGCAACGTTCGTGCGCGCGCACGTGCAGTAGCGCCTACCGCGACCGAAGCGGACCTTCCCGTCTGACCTCGATGCCACTCAGGTCGACGGAGTGTCCGCATCCCGGGCAGGTCCCGGTGATCATGCTGCGCATGGACTCCGATGCGCGTGGTGGGTGAGGAAGGCGCGGGAAAGAGCGCCCTGCTCGCGACCTGGCTCGATCAGGAGCGCGAGCACCAACGGCCGTGGTGCTCTTCGACGAGGTCGAGAAGGCACATCCACACGTGCTCAGACATTGTCTCCCTCGCGGGTAGCGCTGGCGGGAGCGACGAGCTGCCACTTCAAGAACGGGAGCAGGGGCCCCAGTACCGCGTTGGGATCGTCGACCGTGGGCCAGTGGCCGAGGCCTTTCAAGGTGTGCACCTCGGCCTGCGCAAACGTCTCGCGCTGGCGTGAGGCAAAGGCCACGGGAAGGTATGGATCGCCCTCGGGCCAGATCACGCAGACGGGCACGGTCAGCTTCTGCAACGCAGCCTTCAGGCTCGTCAGCTGCGCGGAGACATCACGCGCGCTGCGGTAGAGCTTGAGCACCGCGCGCTTGTGGGCCCAGTCGGCGTAGCCCATCACGCGGTCCACGTGCTCGCGCGGGATCGGGATCGGATTGTCTTGGTCGAGCGCCCGCTTGAGCACGCCGGCGGTGCCGAGCAGCTGGAAGAGCTCTCCGAGCACGGGCGTCTGCCATATCTTGGCGTACTTGTGCCAGCGGAAGCCCTCCATGATGCCTGTGCCGATCAGGGAGATGCTGGCGACGCGCTGCGGATACTGCGCGGCCCAGCTGAGCCCGAAGGGGCCGCCAAAGTCGTGCAAGACCAGGTGTGCGCGCCGCACGCCTACCTGATCGAGCACGCCCCCAAGGTGGCGCGCATAGCCTGGAACCGAGAAGTCGAAGTCGCGAGGATGATCGGCGCGCCCGAAGCCGGGCAGATCCATCGCGACCACGCGCCCGAGCTCGCTCACCGCGGGGATGATCGACTCGAAGTCGTCCATCGGTCCGGGGTTACCATGCACGAACACGACTGCATCGGACGAGGGGCCGGGCTGCGTATCGTGCACAACCGACCGCACCCCAGCGACAGACACATCCATGACCGGGAGCATCGTTGCCTCCTTCAGGCGCACTGCGCGAGCTTGGTGCGCGCGGGGGACCATCGCACGTTGTGATCGGCGCGGATCCAGCACCGGCCGCACGAGACTCATACACCAGCGTTGAAGCAGAACCTCCAACAAAATGCCTTTGCGTGCATCACCCTGAACAAGCTCATCCCTCAGGGTACCCGTACCTGGCGGCATCACGGGCGACGCTGCGACGCCGACGACGGCACATCGGCGCCACGAACGCTCGTGACTTGCCGTCCTCCACCGTCAGAACCCGAGGCCCACGTAGCAGGACTCGCTGCGGCGATCGGCCACGATCAGGCGCTCGCCCTTCCCGAAGAAGCACTGCGCGAACAGATCGAGCCGGAAGAAGTTGTCTTCGACCACCTCGTCGTTCGTGCGGCGCTTTCCCTCGCACTGCTCGGACTCGGGTACGACGGCGTCGCCCGGCTCATCCTTGGGCAACGCGTCCGCTTGCCGTCGCGCTTGCGCCGTCATCGGGTAGGTGTCCTTCGCCTTGCAGGCGGGGGCGTTCTGCGCGGGGTCGGTGCCGTGGTTGATGAAGCGCTGGCCCTTGATGTTCCAGCGTGCCTCCAGCTGTAGCGAGCGCTCACGAATGTCCGCGGTGAACGTGAAGTTCTTGAGCCCGCCCAGCTGCATGCGCAGCTCCTCATGCAGCTGAAAGTAGCCCACGTAGTCCTCCAGTCGGCGACCGCCCCACGCCGCCACGGGGTCGCTCCACAGCACCACCGGCCACGCCTCCACGCGGTTGTAGAGCTGGAACTTCTTCGACAGCTTCGCGATCAGCACCGCCGCGCCGTAGATCTGGTTCCACGAGCGCGAGGCGAGTCCGAGGTCCAGCATCTTCGTCATGCCGAGGCCGTTGGACTCGTGGCGAACGCCGAGCGTGAACAGCATGCGATAGCGCTTCGACGAGGAGATCACCTCCGGCGTCGCCGCCCAAGTGACCTCCAGACCCGGCGAATAGTTCGTCTCGATGAAGGGCGCGGACTCGGCACCGGGACTCAGCGAGAACACGTCCCAGAACGAAAGGAAGCGAATCGGGAACGTCAGGTACCAGTAGCCACGCTGCGGGCGCTGCTCCTTGCGGAGGATGTCGTACTCCAGATCGATGCGAAACTTCGCCCAGCCGAGCTCGCGCGTCTCACCGCCGCGGCAGGGGTCGCGGAAGTCGCACACGTTGAAAGCGATGTAGTTGGAACCGCCGCGGCGCAGATCGATCGACCAGCCGTTCTCGGAGCTCGGCTGCTCGCTCGACAGCTCGTACGCGCGCGGCGACGCGTGTGCCGTGTGGACGTACGAAAGCACGCCGAAGACAAGGATCGCAATCGTCGTTCGCATGATCTCCCAGGAGGCATGCCCACCGGCCCCACTCGGACATACGCGGACCGCATGAAGAACCTTCTCTCAGTTGCTCCGCAGCCGGTGATCGCATCTTCGACTCAACACGCGCAGCCGGTCACGTTTGTGAACCTTGCAGCCAGCGAGCTCACCCGTGCCTGCTTCCAGTCCAGGGCTCGGCTGGTCGACGGGCTCGGAACCCGATCCCCTCCTGCTCTACCTGCGCCTGACAACGGGCGCCCCGATGAGCGAGCGCTCGCACCAACCGCTGGTGGTCGCGTTCGACACGGACGGCAAGATTACCGGCTCCGCCAAGCTGAACATGGAGCTCGAGGCGAACGCGCTCACCTTCGACAGCGCAGGGACCGCCTACTTGGGCGGCGCGGGCAAGCGCCTGATCGACAAGAACGAGCGCGGCGTGTTCATCAAGGCGGTGACGCTCAAGTAAGGCTAGAGCGCATTTCATAAACAGGGCTCGCCGTAACGGCGCGATATCAGATCGGAATGCTGCAAGATCGACGGGAGATCGCGAACATGATCTCAGGTCGCGGTGGATCTTACCGATGAGCAGTGGGCAGTCGCCGAACCTCTTCTACCCGCACTTCCTGTACGAGCAGACGGCCGAGGACGACCGTGGAGAGACCCTCGATACGTGCTCAACGGCGTGCTCTGGATCCTGCGGACGGGAGCTCCGTGGGCGGACATGCCGGACCGGTATCCCCCGTACGCCACGTGCTTCCGGCGATTCCAAACCTGGGTGGAGGACGGGGCCCTGTTAGAAGTGCTGCAGCGGTTGGCTGACGACCTCGTCGCCCGCGGCAAGCTCGACCTGAGTGAGACTTTCATCGACGGCACCCACGCCGGCGCAAAAAAGGGGTCCGCTTTTGGGAAAAACTCGTCGCGGAGCTGCCGCCAAGATCATGGCGATCGCAGACCGCTCTGGTCTTCCTATATCTGCCACCATCGCTTCGGGTGAACGTCACGAAGTACGGCTCGTCGACGACGCCCTCGACCAGCGGTTCACCACCGAAGCGCCGCAAAGGCTCGTCGCAGACAAAGCGTACGACAGCGAGCAGCTCGAGGAGGACCTCGCGGCGCAAGGCATCCAGCTGATCGCGCCGACTCGGATCAACGCGCGACGTCAGCCCGACGGGCGCCACCTTCGTCGCTATCGGCGCCGATGGAAGGTCGAACGCCTCTTCGCGTGGCTCCTCCGCTTCCGTCGAATCAGCACTCGCTTCGAGTGTTCGTCACCCGTGCAGACTGGGAGAGCGGTCAGAGCGGGGGTCCGATCTATTACCTCCCGCAGGGCCAGACGCAGTATAAGGCGATCGGTATCATCTCCAACGAGCGCATTCCCGCGAGCGGGCAGCCGTTCGTCGTGGGCACGCACGGCAATCGCGGTTTGCGCATCACTGCGGCAATCCAGAACGAGCCGTGCGACAAGATCAACAATGACCGCCCGAGCACGCTGCCGTCGCACTTTTGTTATCACTAACCTTGTGCTGAGTGCATGCGCGCATGCACCGACGGCCGGCAGCGGGCAATCGCCCGCGCCGCCGGACGGGCCCGATGCCGTTGTGCTCCCCTCGACGGCGTGCTGCGCTCGCGCGGTTCGGTCGCTCGAGGTCGTCGCGCCGACGCCCTTCGGACCACCCGTGGCGGCGAGAACCAGATCGATGCGCTCGCTGCGCTGCCCGCTCGCGTTTGCCGACGGCACACAGGAAGATGCGCTGGTTAGCCTCGTCGGGCCGCACGACGTCGTGTTCGATGCCGCGACGCCGCAGGACGCGCAGTGCCAGCTGTGCTTCTCCGAGCTGCGCTTCGAGGCGGAGCTCGCAGTGCGCGCGCCAGCGCACGCCATCGACATCGCGGGTCCCGCGCTGCTACGCGAGCTCGAGGCCGGCGATGGCTTCGCGTTCGAGTTGCGTGGCGGCGAAGACCTGAAAGCGAGTGGCCTGCTGCAAGAACGCGAGCCCTCGCTGCGTCTGACGCGCGTCATGGCCGAGCGGGAAGTGCAGCTGGCCCAAGCGGCTGGCCCCTGCGTAGCGCTGCCCCACGACTGAGCTTCTTACTAGCTGCGCGACTCGACCCAGTCGACGCAGGACTCGCAGCAGCTCTTGCCATCGCGCGTCGCGGATACCTTCACGCCTTGCTTGAGGTCCACCCCGCAGCGCGGGCACCGATAGTTGAGCCGGCGCGCCGCGCAGCTCGCGCACACGTGGTGGCCCGCTCCGAACATGCTGCGCCGGATCGCGACGCGTCCCTCGCAGCGTCGATCCCCCTGGCGCTCCATGCAGCGCGGGCGCTCGACCTCGTCGACGGTGGGCTTGCCGACCCACGCGTCGGGCTCGCGTGCCAGCTCGAGCGCGGCGAGCTCGCGGGCGCGGTAGAGCGGGAGCTTGCCCTCGTGGTGCATGATGGCGACGCGCTCGAGGTAGCGGTAGGGGACTCGGCCGCCGTCGAAGATCAGGAACTCGTCCTCGTACGTGCCGCGCCACGGAAGCCAGTCGCGCTCTCGGCTCGGATCGACCTCACCCGCTGCCATCGCCTCAGACCCAGCTGACGAGCACGGTGAGCTGGTCGTCCGTGATGCGCTCGACCTTCACGTGGCAGGCGCGGAAGAACATCATCGCGGCGCCGCGGATCAGGCCCACGTAGGCGACCTGGAAGTAGCGGTAGCGGACCATGGGCAAGCCGCGTGCGTGGATGCGTGCGTCCTTGTGGCCCAGCTCCTCGACCGTGCTGCTGCCGCCCTGGAAGATGCGGTCCCACATGCTGCCGTACTGCTTGAGGGCGATGTCGTAGGGCACGGCGGCGCCGGCCTTGCGCGCCTCGCGGAGCGCGGCGCCCCAGAAGGTGCTGACGAGCTTCTCCGAGACGTGCTCGCCGATGTCCTTCATCTGCACCTCGGTGAGCTTGAGCGCATCGCAGGCGGCGTAGTGGGCCATCGCGAGCTCGACGGGCAGCCACGTCGAAGCGATCGCGAACTGGAGCGGGGCGAGCACCTCGGGATCGATCACCCGCTGGTATCGGTCGAACAGAGACAGGTCGCGAAGTGTCGCCAGAGAGGAGACGATGAGCGAGCCGCGCACTCCCCGGACGAAGGGTCCCGACAGGCTGCTGTGCTCGATGCGCCGGTTTGCCGTGGCGTCCACGTTCCTGATCCTAGAGCAGCGAGCGCGCAGGCCGAAGCAGAAGCTTAGTGAAGTGACGGAAGCGACCCACCGCCGAATGAGAATCAGCGCGGCGTGATGGTGACGGTGGCGGTGCCTACGTTGTTGCTCTCGAAGCCTGGGGCGTCGTTCAGGAAGAAGAACAGCTCGCCGGTGGTCTTGGGGCAGACGGTGCTCGCGGCGCCGATCGGGAAGCACTGGTCGAGTTCCTTGTTCACGCACGCCGCGAACTGGTAGAACGCGATGTCGTCTTGCACGACACGTCGGAACGGCGTGAACAGCACGAGCCGCGGGTCTTGCTTGTCGATCCAGCCGCTGAGATCCGCGGGCACGTCGAGGTCGAGCCACTTGTCGTCGATCTTGGCGGCCACGTCGTAACAGCGACCCGCTTGCGCCTGGAAGCCCGACGCGGTCCATTCGACTTTGCTGTCGACCGCGAACGTGTGGCGCAAGCTCGCGTCGACGGTCTGCGCATCGACGCCCGACGCATCGACACGTGACGCATCGCCACGCGACGCGTCGGCCGGAGCCGCATCGAGGGCCGGCTGGACTCGCGTCGCGTCCAGTCCGGCATCGCGAGCCGGCGAGGACGCGTCCAGGCGCGCCCCGTCGGGAGACTCCGAGTCGTCGGTCTCCGGTTCTTCCGGATCACTGTCGTCCGCGCAATGCGCGAGGGCGCCGATCAGTAAGAGCCCCGCGATACGCCAGGTAAAGCTCGCCATGGCGCTATTCTAAGCCAGGCAGCCCGCTCGCGCCTGGCATCAACCCCCCGTCCCGCGTCAGACCTCGGAGGTGAAGACGCGGAAGCCGACCAGCTCGGAGGGGCCGAAGGTGGTGTAGAGGGCCACGTCGGCGGCGTCGCGGCCGCGGGCCATCAGGATGCGGCCGATGCGGCGCGTGGCGTGGCGGGGGTCGAAGACGAACCAGCGGCCGCCCAGGTAGACCTCCATCCAGGCGGTGAAGTCCATCGGGATGTCGGCGGCGGGCACGCCGATGTCGCCGAGGTAGCCGCTGCAGTAGCGGGCCGGGATGTTCATGCAGCGGGCGAACGCGACCGCGAGGTGCACGAAGTCGCGGCAGACGCCGCGGCGCTCTTGATGGGCTTCCCAGGCGGAGCGCGTGGTGGAGGCGTACTCGTAGCCGAAGCGAATGCGGTCGTGCACGTAGTCGACGATCGCCTGCACACGCGTGCCGCCGGGCTCCACGTCGCCGAACAGCGACCACGCGAGCGGCGTGAGCTTGTCGGTCTCGCAGTAGCGGCTCGCGCTCAGGAACTGCAGCGCGTCGTCGGGCAGCTCATCGACGTGCACTTCGCGCTCTTCGTGGGCGGGCTCGTCGAGCAGGCCGCTGTCTTCGAGCTCGAAGTCGCTGCTCAGCGTCAGCACACCAGTGGGCGCGAGCAGGCGCGTGCGCGTGTTGCCGAAGGCGTCTGGCGAGGTGGAGTAAGGGAGGTCGAGGTCGAGCCTCAGGTCGCTCTCCGTGCGACGCGACGGATGCACACTCAGCAGACCCACGAACGGCGTGTCACGACCACAACGCAGTGCGATCTCGAATCCCGCGCGAATACGCATCAGGCTGCTCCTGTGGTGGGCTCGGGGACCGGGGCCTCACCGCCCTCTTCTTCCTCGCTCAGGGCCCCGGGCTCAGGCTCGGGAGCTTGACAGTGCACGCGCACGCCCACCTTGAGGCCCATGTTGTCGGAGGGAAAGCCGCGCCAGGTGCCCGAGATGGGGATCGCCTGGTACGGATCGCGCGCGATCGCAACCCGGATCAGGCCGCTGTTGCCCACGATGCCGTTGGTGGGGTCGAATTCGATCCAGCCGGTGCCCGGCAGGAAGATGTGCAGCCAGGCGTGCGTGTTGCCGCCGCCGACCATCGGCTCGTGCTTGTCCGGATCGTACAGGTAGCCAGACACGAAGCGCGCAGCCAGGCCGAGCGCACGCGCCCCCTCGATCATCAGCACGGCAAAGTCGCGGCAGGTGCCGCGCTGCTTGGCCAGCGTCTCCATCGGCGTCTGCGTGCCCTTCTCGTAGCGTGCGAGGTAGGTGAACTTCTCGTGGATGTGCGTGGTCATGTTGGTGAGCATGGCCATCGTGTCGGTGGCGCCCTTGGCGCGCACGAAGCTACGCGCCCAGTCGTCGATCAACCGATCGGGATCGTTGTGGGCCCGCTCGATCGAGCGCGCGAGGTCGGGCATGTCTTCGGCGGAGTACGTGAACGGAAAGCGGCGCGCGTAGCGCTCCACCTGAATGTCTTCGGCGCTGACGGGCGTGTGCAGCACCGAGACCGAGCTCTCGATGTAGAGCTCCTTGGTACGCCGCGAGAAGCTCGCCAGCGCAAACGCGTTGCCGAACACGTCGTGCAGCCAGCGCAGCTCGGTGGGCTGCGGCGTGATGAGCAGCTCGGCGTCGAGCAGCTTCTGATCGAAGCTCTCCCGCGGCCTTACCATCAGCCGATGCTCGCCCAGCGCGACAGGCTGCGAGTAAGTGTAGAGCGTGGTGTGGGTGAGCTTTACGAGCGGCACATGGTCTCTTGCTCTCGCACGGCTTCAGGCCGCCTTGACGTGTAGCGTCTCGACGGGGTCCGTGTGGACCTTGAACCCGACGAGCTTCGACGGGCCGTACGTGGTGGTGATCGCCACGTCCGCGGCGTCGCGGCCGTGGGCCATCACCACACGCCCGATGCGCGGGATGTTGTTGCGCGGGTCGAACGTGAACCAGCGGTGGTCCAAGTAGACCTCGATCCAGGCACTGAAGTCCATCGGCGGCACCAGCGGCACCCCGATGTCTCCCATGTAGCCGGTGCAGTAGCGGGCGGGGATGTTCATCGCGCGGCAGAGCGCGATCCCCAGGTGCGCGAAGTCGCGGCAGACGCCGATGCGCTCCTCGTTGGCGCCGAACGCGGTGCGGTCCTGGCTCGCGTCCTGGTAGTTGAACTTGAGCCGGTTGTGCGCGTAGTCGCAGATGGCCTGCACCCGCGCGTGGCCCGGCGGCGTGGTTCCGAACAGAGACCACGCGAGCTCCGAGAGCTTGTCGCTCTCGCAGTAGCGGCTCGCCTTCAGGAACTGCAGCGCCGCGTCGGGAAGCTCTCCAACCGCGATCTGTTTGGCAGACGTGTCGATGAAGTCGTGTTTACCGCTGTCCGAGATCACGAAGTCGTTGGTCAGCGTGAGCAGACCGGCGGGCGCGATCGTGCGCGTGCGCCAGTTGCCGAACTCGTCCAGCGTCGTCGTCAGCGGATGGTTGTTGCTCGCCCTGATCATGTCGGCCGTGCGCAGATCCTGCGAACGCGACGGGTGCACGCTGAGCAAGGCCAGCAACGGCGTCTCCTGCTCGCAGAAGAGAGAGATCTCGTAGCCGGCTCGGATCAACATTGGGGGGAGTCCTTCATCGAGATCTCGCCCCTCAGCAAGTTCTCGGCCATCGTGCACGCGCGGTCGTCACGGCCGGAAAGCTGCGTAGCTACCGCCACGCACGCCGTTCTCCTCAAGCAGGTGCGCCCGCTCAGGTGAGGCGTTTGCGACGTGACTGAGGGGTTTGGGTGGCGTTGCTGCTTTCTCACACGCTGTGACTCGGCTTCACGTGCCACGCCCGGCGCGCCGACGCTAGCTTCCGTAAGGACTCGCGAAAGCTAGCTGGCACGCGGGCTGCTCTGGCGAGCGCATGGCGCGACGGGCCTGGTTCCTCGTGGGCGGGCTGCTGGCGGCGCTCGTTCACCCTCACGTGGTGGCGGCCGACGCGCTCCGCGACGTGCAAGACACGACGTCGAGCGGTGGCGACAGCGACAGCGGCTCCAGCTCTTCGAGCTCGTCGGGTGGAGGCTACGGCAGCGACGACGAGCAGGGCTGCGGGCTGCTGGGCGAGGCCTCTTGCGAGTCCGATGACTCGCTGGCCTTCTGGGCCTTCGCCTACACGATCGGCGCGCCGTGGACCGTGCCCCGCATACACTTCGACGATCGCTCGTTCGGGAGGTACGCGGCTTACCCTTTCGCGGACGGCCCGGGTCTGCTGCGGCGACAGCCCGTGAACACCGTCGACACCACGCGCGCAGTCGCCATCGCACTCGACGTGGAGAGCGGCTACATGCTGCAGGGGGTGGTGCCGGCGGGCCTCGCGCTGCGCGTGCTGTTGCCGTACGGCCTCGAGCTCGACGGCCGCTTCAACGGGCTCTCGGATGTGGAAGAGCACCCGGTCGAGGTCGCCAGCGCGGGCACCGCGCACATGACCTACCGCTTCGCGCAGGGTGAGCGCTACGACTTCCGCACCGGCTTCGGCGTGCGCGCGTTCGCGCTCGACGCTCCGCAGATCGGCTTCGACGTCCTGTACGGCATCGACTCGTACCTCGGCCGTCGCGGCGTGTGGCGCATCGAGCTGCACCTCGGCTCCGCGGGCAACGCGTTCGTTGGCCAGGCGCGCTCGACGGTCGGAATGACGTTCGACCGCTTCGAGATCTACGCCGGCTACGATCACACCGCGTACCTGAGCGCGGAGAGCGGTGCCGCGCTCGGCGGTCCGATCGGGGGCCTGCGCGCCTGGTTCTGAATGCCGCCTTCGACAGCGCAGAGGGTGCTACAGAACAGCATGGGGATGGCGTGAGCATGGACGATTCGCCCTCGACGCGAGCAGAGCGTGCGCTCGCGGGCCTGCGCGGCGTGCTGCGCGAGGTCGGCGAGGCATCGAGTGCGACCGTGCGCGTCACGCGCGGCTTCGTGCCGCTGCTGACGCTGTTGGGGGCGCGCGCGGAGGTCACGCAGCCGCAGCTGAGCGACGCGATCGATGTTGCCTTCGTGGAGCTGTACAAACATCCACTGACGCGCTCGAGCGGCAAGCTCACCGCGTACCTGCGCGCGCGCCGGCTGCTGCCGAACGAGCAGTCGACCGAGAGCTTGATTCGGTTCGTCGTCGGACAGGTGATCCAGCGCAGCCCGATGCCGATCCCCGAGGTGCTG
>DASUME010000086.1:0-16774 GCA_036277895.1 Polyangiales bacterium | reverse complement strand
GACGACGAAGAAGACTTGCTCGAGCTGATCACGCTGCGACTCGAGCACAACGGCTACCGCGTGAGCACGGAGAAGTCGATCCGCGGCGCGCTGGAGATCCTGGAGCGTGAGGTGTGCGACGCCATGCTGCTCGATCTGCGGCTCGGCGACGAGAACGGCATGGACTTGCTGGTCGAGGTGCAAAAGCGCGTGCTCGATCTGCCGGTGGTGATGCTGACCGCGCACGGCACGATCGAGACCGCCGTGCAGGCGATGAAGAACGGCGCCTACGGCTTCCTGACCAAGCCGTTCGACGATCACGAGCTGCTGGAGAAGCTCGCGCACGCGGTCGAGCACGGTCGCCTGCGGCGCGAGGTGGCCGGGCTACGCCGCGTGGTCGGCCACGGCGGCAGCGAGCGCCTGCTCGGCACCAGCGACGCGATCGCGAACGTGCGCGACGTGATCGGGCGTGTGGCGCCGACCGAGGCCACGGTGCTGATCCTGGGCGAGTCCGGCACCGGCAAGGAAGTGGCGGCGCGCTCGCTGCACGCGCAGTCCGGTCGCACGGGCGCGTTCGTGGCGGTGAACTGCGGCGCGCTGCCGGCGGAGCTGCTGGAGAGCGAGCTGTTCGGGCAGCGCCGCTCGGGCTCGCAGAAGGAAGGCCTGTTCGCGGCCGCGGACAAGGGCACCCTGCTGCTCGACGACATCGGCGATGCGCCGGCGTCCGTGCAGATGAAGCTGCTGCGCGTGCTGCAGGAGCGCAGCTACGTGCCGGTGGGCTCCAACGACGCACGCCAGGCGGACGTGCGCGTGATCGCGGCCACGCACCGCGACCTGCGCGCCGACGTGGAGGCGGGCAAGTTCCGCGAGGACCTGTTCTACCGCCTGCACGTGGTGCCGGTGACGATGCCGCCCCTGCGCGAGCGCACGCAGGACATCCCGCTGCTGGCGGAGCTGTTCCTCACGCGCGCGGCGGCGCAGCACAAGCTCAAGGCGCCGCACCTCAGCCACGAGGCGCTGCGCGTGCTGACGGCGCACAACTGGCCGGGCAACGTGCGCGAGCTGGCCAACGTGGTGGAGGGCGCCGCGCTGCTCAGCGACGACGGCGTCCTGCGCCCGCAGCACGTGCTCGCCGTGCTGCCGCGGCGTGGCGACGAGAAGCTCGACCTCAAGAGCGTGAAGCTGCCCGACACCGCACCGCCCGCCGACTACGTGCAGGCCGCCGGGCAGATGTTGACCGGCACGCAGCTCCCGCCGATGCGCGAGGCGCGGGAGTCGTTCGACCGCGCGTACCTCGAGGAGCTGCTCAAGCGCAGCGGCGGCAACGTCAGCGCGGCGGCGCGCACCGCGGGGCGCAACCGCACCGATTTCTACGAGCTGCTGCACCGCTACGCGCTCAACCCCGGCGACTTCCGGAGCTGAGGCTCAGGGCAGGCGCACGCCGACCGAGCAATCCCACAAGAACGCGCGGCCGGCCTGCGGGTCCTGGTTCTCGTTGCTGACCACGCGCGTGACCGGGTCGACGACCTTCTCGGGCTGGTTGAAGTACACGCTCGCGCCGTAGCCGAAGCCGACCTCGGCCACGAGCGCGACCGTGTTCGTCATGTAGTAGGTCGCCGTGATCGGCGCGCGCAGGTAGGCGTCGAGCGCGAGGTCGAACGCGTCGCTGTGCACGTAGGCGGCCTTGAGGCCCGCGCCGATGCCGACGTAGAGCGGCTGCATCACGTGCAGGTTCACGGTCGGACCCGTGTACATGCCGTACGCGTTGAGGTTGGCTTGCTCGCCCGGCTGCACACCGGCCGACGTGGTGCGCGACACGCCGACGCTCGCGAAGCTGAGGTAGGGCTCGAAGCGCCAGCCGAAGCCGTCGCCGCCCACATCGATCGGCAACGAGACTTGCAGGCCGCGCCGCGCTTCGACGCTGCTGCGGTAGGTCTCGCCGTCGCGCGAGATCGAGAGCTTGCCTTCGCCCATGCCGGCCACGCCGACCTTCAGCCCCACACCCGCGACGCCCATCGGGTTCTTGTCGCGCTTCTTCACGTCGTCGCGCTGCTGCGACGCACCCAACAACGGCGCGGGCGGCGTGCTCAGCGCCTGTGCACCGCTCGCCGCCACCGCACCACGCGCCTGCGCGGACGCGCCGCTGGCGAAACCGCACACCGCCGAGAAAGCCAAGCCAGACGCCAGAGCCAACTCCACCAACTTCTTCACGATTCGCCCCTTGTCGGGTCCGCAGGCGACGTGCTGCCGCCGCGAACGCGCTGACCCAACTCTCTTCGGCAGAACGGCGCCGGGGCTTGAACGTGCAGAGCGGATCATCACGCCATGCCAACGCGCTCAGGGGTCGATGCCTTCCCAACAAGTGCGCGCATCCTGCACGAGCGCTTGCACCTCTTGCTGCAAGGCGGCCGCGAGCTGCTGCGGCTTACCGTGGGCCAGGCGCGGCGCACCGATGCTGACGGCGCAGCGTGTACGTCTGCGCGAGGCGACGCGCATCACGTAGCCCACGAACGTGTCGTCGGTAAACTCACTGCCTGGGTCGTACGCGAGGCCCACCGGCACGATCTCGACCTCGATCCCACGCAGCGCGGCGAACGCGCCCGCCTTGAAGGGGCGCACTTCATCGCCCGCAAACGTTCCGCCTTCGGGGAACACCAGGATCGAGCTGCCTTCCTTCAAGCGCGTGCGGATCTGACGCACCGCATTGGCGCCGCTGGCGCCGCTCGAGCGGTCGACGAAGATGGTGCCGGCGCGCGTGGCCGCCATGCCGATCACCGGCCAGGTCGCGAGGTCCGCGCGGCTCAGCGGGTGGCCGCCGAACATCGCGAGCAACACGCCGATGTCGAACGGCGAGCGGTGGTTGGACACGATCAGGCGCGGCCGCGTCTGCGGCGGGATCACGCTGCCCGGCGCCAGCGAGACCTGGCCACCCATCGCGTGCACCAGCGAGCTGGCCCAGCGCTTCATCCAGCGCTGGAACACGGCCGTGCGTTGCGTCTCGGGCACCAGCTTCTGGTGGGCGCTGGCGAGCGCGACCCAGCCGAACGTCTCGGCACCCAACCGAACCAACCGCAGCGTGGCGCGAGCTTTCACGCCAGCCGTCTTAGCGCTTCAGTCGCTGGTCAGCCGCTTGATCTCTTCTTTGATGATCGCCTCGGCCAGCTCGGGAACGACTTCCCAGACCACCTGCTCGACCACTTCGCGCGACAGCGCGAGCACACCCTCGACCTGCTCGCGGGTGAGGCCGAGCGCGGCCAGCTTGCCGCTCAGGTCGTGGCTCACCGCCGCAGAAGCGACGGCGGCGACGGCAGGCGCGGCGGCCGGACGGGCAGGCGGTGGCGCGAACGGCTTGGCCGTCGCGGCAGCGGGCGCGGCCAGCGGCGCAGGGGCCGGACGCGGGGCCGGGATGGGCGCCGGCGCGGCCTTGGCGGCTGGCTGCAGTGGAACGGCACCGACGCCCATACGCGTGCCTTGCGGGACGCGCGGGGCGGCGACTGGGCTGTTCGCCGCACTGGCGACCGGGGCTGGCGGCGCCGGGCGCGCGGCAGGCGGAGCCGCTGCGGGAGCCGCCGCTGGCTTGGCGTCGGCACCGGCCGGCGTGGCGCGCGTCTTGGCCAGCACCTGGCCGACGCGGTCGATCACCGACTGCGTGTCGAAGGGCTTGGAGATGTGATCGTCCACGCCCGCGCCGCGTCCCTTCGCGTCGTCGTAGGGCGCCTGCTGGCTCGCCATCACCACGACCGCGATCTTCGCGAGCTTGGGGTCGCCCTTGATGCGCTTGGCAAGCTCGTAGCCATCGACGCCGGGCAGCGATGCGTCCGCGAAGATCAGATCGGGCGAGAGTTCGGCCGCCTTGGCCAACGCCGCATCCGCCGTCTCGACGGCGGTCACCGTCGCGTCCTCACCCGCGAAGGTCATCTCCAGCACTCGGCGCATCGTCGCGCTGTCGTCAGCAACCAAGATCTTGGTCGGCACTCGATCTCCTCCGTCCGGCTCTCGCAGGATGGTAACGCGCTACACGCGACACATGCGAGCTTTCGCGCATGTGTTCAAGCCTCGGCGTGCCAGGAGTGGGGCCTTGAGTTACACGGTGCGCGCGAAATGGAACTGCTCGCCATCGACCAACCCGACCCCCATCGCTACCGCTCGATCGCACCCGCGCCGCCCGAGGGGCCGCTCGATCTGGCCACGCTCCTGCCGGGAGACGGCGAGATCGAGCTGGAAATCGGCTTTGGTCACGGCCTGTTCCTGTACGAACGTGCGGTGGCGAGGCCGGCTGCGCGGCTGCTCGGGCTGGAGATCAAGAAGAAGTGGGCGTACCTGGTCGCGGAGCGCTGCGCCCGGCGGGGCCTGGACAACGTCACCGTCTGGTCCGCCGATGCGCGCGCGGTGCTGCCGCGGATCGCGCAGGCCAGCGTGACGCGGCTGTTCATGTCGTTCCCCGATCCGTGGTGGAAGACGCGCCACCTCAAGCGCAGCCTGGTCGGCGCCGCGCTGCTCGACGAGATCGCGCGCATCCTGCGGCCGGGGGGCGAATTCTTCCTGCAGACCGACGTCGAGGATCGCGCCGTGCGGCATCTCGAAGCGCTGGCCGGAGACGCTCGCTTCGAGGCGGGCTACCTGAGCGAGAACCCGTTCCAGGCGCGCAGCAACCGCGAGGCGCGGGCGGCCGAAGACGGGCTGCCGGTCTTCCGCACGCTGGCGCGCAGGCAGTGAGCGCGCTTGTAGGTAGCTGCCGAGGTTCTCTGCACGAAACCGACGTAACGGGGTAAAGAGGGAACGTGATCGAAGTCCGTCATTTGACCAAGCGCTACGGCGACCGCGTCGCCGTGCGCGATCTGAGCTTCGATGTCGCGCGTGGAGAGGTGATGGGGTTCCTGGGGCCCAACGGCGCCGGCAAGAGCACCACGCTGCGTATGCTGACGGGCTTCCTCGAGCCGACCGAAGGTGAGATCAAGATCGCGGGCTTCGACGCGCGCCGCCAGGCGCTCGAGGTCAAGCGCAGCATCGGCTACATGCCGGAGGCGGTACCGCTCTACCTCGACATGCGCGTGGTCGAGTACCTGCGCTATCGCGCGGCGCTCAAGGGCGTGCCGCGGCGTGAGATCGACAAGCACGTCGACCGCGCGCTCGAGCTCGCGAGCGTGGGCGACGTGAAGACGCGCATCATCGGCCAGCTCTCGAAGGGCTACCGGCAGCGCGTGGGGCTCGCCGATGCGCTGGTCGCCGATCCGCCGCTGTTGATCCTCGACGAGCCCACCGCGGGCCTCGATCCGAACCAGATCCGTCAGGTGCGCGACCTGGTGCGCGCGCTCGCGAAAGAAAAGACGGTGATGCTCTCGACCCACATCCTGCCGGAGGTCGAGGCGATCTGCGCGCGCGTGGTGATCATCGACCGCGGTCAGCTGAAGTTCACGGGCCGGCCCGAGGAGCTGCGCGGCGGCAGCGCGATCACGCTCGAGGCGCGCGCCGACGGGGACAAGCTGCGCGCGGCGCTCGCCGGCGTGGAAGGCGTGGGCACGATCGCGGTCAAGGGCGCCGACGTGCAGCAAGCGCGCATCGAGGTCAACGGCGACGTGCATGCATGCGCCGAGCGCGTGTTCCGCGCGGTCGCGAACGCCGGCATCGATCTGCGCGAGCTGCGCCGGGTGGATGCGTCGCTGGAGGACGTGTTCGCGCGGCTCACCACGCAGGAGGTCCACTCGTGAAGGCGCTCGTGATCGCGCGCCGCGAGATCGAGAGCTACTTCCTGTCGCCCGTCGCGTACGTGGTGACGGTGGTGTGGCTGGTCTGGTGCGGCCTGCAGTTCTATCTGCTCGCGGGTGTGTTCGCGAGCGCGCCGTCGCTGAGTGCGAGCGCCAACCCGCTGAGCGCGTTCTTCGGCGGCTCGGTGTTGTTCTTCATCCCGCTGCTCGTGTTCGCGCCGGTGCTCACCATGCGGCTGCTCGCGGAGGAGCGGCACACCGGCACGCTGGAGCCGCTGCTGACGGCGCCGATCACGCCGGCCGACGTGGTGTTCGGCAAGTACCTGGCGGCGCTCTTGTTCTGGGTCTGCCTGTGGCTGCCCACGGGCATGTACGTGTGGATCACGAGCCAGTTCGGGCGCATCGATCTGGGCGCGGTACTGGCGAGCTACCTCGGCGTGTTCGGCATCGGCCTCTACTACATGGCGATCGGGCTCGCGATGAGCGCGCTCGCGAAGAACCAGATCGTGGCCGCGTTGCTGACGTTCATGCTGCTCTCGGGCCTGTTCGCGGTCGGCTTGCTCGGCTTCGTCGACACCTTGTCCGAGCAGCGCGACGTGATCGACTACATCAGCCTGTGGGGGCACATGCAGGCGTTCTCGAAGGGCATCGTCGACACCCGCTTTCTGGTGTTCGACGTCACGGTGGCGGGCCTGTTCGTGTACCTCGCCTGGCGCGCGCTCGACGACCGGAGGCAGTCATGAGCGCCGCCCAGATCCGCGCCGTGATCGGCAGCGCGCTGGTCGCGTTCATCCTGGTGCTCGTGAACTACGTCTCGTCGCGCCGCTTCGAGCGCTTCGATCTGACGCGCGACCAGCTGTTTACGCTCTCCGAGCGCAGCAAGGCGCTGCTGCACGAGCTCGACAAGCCGGTCGACCTGTACGTGTTCCTGGGCAGCGGCGAGCAGTCGTACGCCGAGCTGAAGGAGCTGATCTCGCGCTACCGCGCGCAGACCGACAAGCTCACGCCGTACTTCGTCGATCCGGATCGTGAGCCGGCGCGCTTCAAGCTGCTCGCAGAGAAGTACGGCTTGCGCGCGGCGGCGCAGGAGAACGGCCAGACCGAAGCGGAGCTGGCGGCGCTGGTGGTCAGCGGCGACAAGCGCTGGAGCATCACGCGCGATGATCTCGTAGACGTCGACTACGACTCGCTCGAGGGCGACAAGCGCGCCGAAGGCGCCAAGGTCAATGTGAAGACCGAGCAGGCGCTGTCCGGTGCGATCGTGCAGGTCACGAGCGGCCGCGCCACCGCGGTGTGCACCACCGAGGGCCACGGCGAGTGGAGCCTCACCGACTCCGCCGATCGTTCGCTGGCGGCCGCGCGCGAGGAGCTCAAGCGCGAGAACATCGAGCTCAAGGCGATCGAGACGCGCGGCAAGGCCTCGGTCGACCCAGGCTGCGACGCGGTGTTCGTGCTCGGCCCGCAGAAGGCGTTCGCGGACGAAGAGCGCGCGCTGCTGGAGACGTACCTCGCGGGCGGCGGCAACCTGCTGCTCGCGCTCGACCCCGTGATCGACGGCGAGCAGGTCGCGATCACCGGCCTCGAGGCGCTCACGCTCAAGCACGACATCACGCTGCACCGCGACGTGCTGGTCGAGCTCGACCGCGAGCACTTGCTCTCACCTTCGCCGGTGGAGGCAGCGTTGATCACGAACTTCGGCAACCACGCGCTGGTGCGCCCGCTGACCGCGTTGCGCGCGCCCGTCGTGGTGCAGGTGGCGCGCACCCTCGGCGTCGGATCGCAGGCGACCGCGCTGCTCGACGCGAGTGACAAGGCCTACGGCGAGACCAACCTGAGCCGGATCAGCGCCGGCGATGATCCCAAGCCCGGCGAGGGCTCGATCGAGCCGCCGATCCACCTCGCTGCGCTCGCCGACACCAAGCCCAAGACGGACAAGGGCGACGCGCTCGGAGGCCGGCTGATCGTGATCGGCGACGCCGAGTGGCTCTCGCCGCAGGCGCTGCAGCAACCGCAGCTGGCCAACGTCGACTTGCTGGCGAGCTTCACCGGCTTCCTCACCGAGCGCGAGGCGCTGATCGCGATCGCGCCGCGCAAGATCGACGCGCAGGCGATGATGATCACCGAGGACGGCCTGTTCGGCGTCTTCCTGCGCGTGGTGTTGTTGATGCCGCTCGCCGCGCTGGTGCTCGGCGTCGGCGTGTGGTGGCAGAGGCGCCAGTGAGCGCGCGCGCCATCGCAGTCCTGGGCGTGATCGCGGCCGCGTTGTTCGCCTACGTGGTGGCGTTCGAGCGCACGTCGGTCACCAGCAAGGAGCTGGCGGATCGTGCGGGGCGCGTGTTGCCGAGCTTCGTGCGCGACAAGGTCGAGCGCATCACGCTGCAGCGGCGCGGCGTGGAGGTGGTGCTGGCCCGCAAGCGCGAGGCGGACGGCCTCGGTGCGCTGGAGCTGCTGGCGCCGATCAAGTCCGCCGCGGACTCCGAAGCCGGCGACCGCCTGCTCGGCGAGCTGGAGTGGCTGAGCGCACGCCGCACCGTCGAAGACAACGGGCAGCTCGGGCTCGACAAGCCGCGCTTTCGGGTGTCGTACGTCGCGGGTGGCGCCTCGCACGTGCTGGTCGTCGGTAACGACGATGTGCACGGCCAGGGCCTGTACGTGCGCGTGGATCAGGATCCGCGCGTGTACGTGGTACCGCGCACCTTCCTCGAGGTGATCGACCACGAGCCCGGCTACTTCCGCGACAAGAGCCTGTTCCCGGAGCTGACCGTCGCCTGGGCCAACGTGCTCGCCGTGCGCAACGGCAGCCTGGTGCACGAGCTGAAGAAGGAAGACAAGCACTGGTGGCTCGAGGGCAAGCGCTACGCGGACGAGACCAAGATCGACGCCATGCTGCAGGCGCTGGCGTCGTTGCGCGCGAGCCGTGAGGTCGAGCCCAGGGACGAGGCGGCGGCGAAGGAAGCGCTCGCGCACGTCACGCTGCGCGTCGACGTCTCGGTGGTGCCGGACGAGCATCGCGAGGACAAGAAGCCGGTGGCGCTCGCGCTCGAGGTGGCCGGCGCATGCGGGAAAGACGCCCGGTACGCGCGCGTCGGCACGCGGCTGGTCTGCATCCCGGCGACCGAGCTGGCTCCGTTCGAGCTCGGCGCCGCGGAGCTGATCGAGCCGCGCTTGTTCCGCGCGCCGCCCAACGAGATCACGCGCTTCGTGATCACGCGCGGCAAGGAGCAGCTGGCGTGGCGACGCGAGGGCACCAAGTGGAAGTCGGACGTCGACGCGCCCGCCGACACGGCCGCGATCGAGAGCTGGATCCGGGAGCTGCGCGAGGCGCGCGCGATGCGCACGAAGTCCCCCGCGGGCTTCGCCGAGCAGGGAAAGCTGCGGCTGGAGCTGGTGGGCGATCAGGTCGAGGAGCTCGCGTACGGCGCGCTGGTCGACGAGGCGATGCCGGTGCAGCGCGCCGGGGAGTCCGTGCTGGTGCTGTTCCCGGCCAGCGTGCACGACCGGCTGGCGCCGCTGCGCGAGCGCTTCCAGCCGCTCGCACTCTGGCGCGGGCACCAGCCGAGCGACGTGGTGAGCTTCGAGGCCCAGGTGGGCGCGAGGCACCGCCGCGGCACGCTCGTCGATGGCGCCTGGCAGTCCGATGCGGGCAGCGATCAGGTGCGCGAGCTGGTGCGCGCGCTGGTCGCGAGCGAAGGGCTGGCGTACCTCGGCGAGACCTCGCGCGCCGAGCACGGCATCGGCACCGGCAAGCTCGTGCTGGGCCTGAAGGACGGCAAGGCGCTCACGCTGGAGCTCGGCGCAGCGACCAGCCGCGGCGTCTACGCGCGGCGCGGTCGCGACATCGTGGAGCTCAGCAGCGGCACGCTGGCGCTGATCGACGAGCTCGCCGGTGGTCCCCGTGCCTCACACGCGGATGAGGAAGACGAGGACGACGAGCACGAGCACTAGCGCTTCTTCTTCTTCTTGGTCTTCGCCGACGCCGTGGGCTCGGGGATGACGGCAGGCGGCTCGATCGTGGTGTGCGCGCGGTAGTCGAGCAGACCGTCACTCTGTGCGAAGCCCGCGCCCGAGACGCGCGTGAAGCGAGCGTGCACCTTGATCTTGGCATCGGGGAAGAGGTCGGTCGGGATCGGCAGCTGGCCCGACTCGGGATCCGGCGCCTTGTACTTGCCCTTCTTCTTCTCGATGATCGTGTCGTCGATCGACTTCTGGTTCTCGGCGTAGCCGACCAACAGGATGCGCTTGGACGCGTCCGCCTCGCCCTTGGAGTCCGCGAGGTACACGTGCGGCGCGCGTGCCGCCGGGCAGTTCTTGTTCTCCGGGCACTCGGGCGGCGTGTAGGTCTCCACCACGTAGCCCGTCAGATCGAGCTCGGTATCCATGGTGTTTTTGATCTTCTTGCGCAGCCCGAACAGGCTGTAGGAGCTATCCGAGTACTGGATCGGGTACGGCGGCGGGGGCAGCGTGGGAACGGCCGGCAGGTTCGGCTTGATGTCGGGCAGCTTCGTCACCTCGGCGTTGGCGCCGGACGACGAGTCGCATGCCGCGTTGAACAGCAAGCATGCGAGCAGCGGCGCACTCAAAACTCTGGCTCGAATCATCACTTGTCCTCGGACTACCACGACGGGGCCCAACCCCCGGCCGCGAAAACGGGCCCGACGTTACCATGCAGGTCTCGCGGCCCACAACGTCGCAGGAGGGTCTGTTTTCCCGTGATGTGTCCTGCATTTTTGCAGCAGAGCAGGGATTACGTACTGGGCACGCCACAGCGGCCCGCCGGCAGGCGCCCCCACATGGTCGCCAGCTCCGGCGTGCCCAGCTTCTTGACCAGCGCCGCTCCATCCTGCTGCGCCTCGCCGCCGAGCGCGTGAAGGGTGCGCACGGCCTCGAGCGCCAGCTCAGTCTCGGCGTCAGTCGCGTCCGGGGCGTCGAGCCGGGCGGCCAGATCGTGCAGCGCGCCGCGCGCCTGGGGCAGGCACAGCGTGCCCGCGAACGAGACCGCGGCCATGCGCACGTCGAGTGCCTCGGTCGCGGCGCGTGCCCGCTTCTCCACGCCCGGCCACGACGCGGCGCTGCGCGCGAGCGTCAGCGCGTCCACCGCGGCACGGCGAACGCGCGCAGAGTCATCGCCGAGCGCGCTCTCCAGTGCGGCCCGGTTGTTGGGCGCACGCGCCAGCGCGATCGCGGCCTCCGCACGCACCAGCGGCCACTCGTCCTGCACCAACATCACGTCGACCATCGCGCGCCGGCCCGCGATCAACAGCGGCACCAGGCTGGCGGCCCGCACGCGCGGGTAGGGGTCGTGCGAGAGCTTGTCCGCGAGCACGGGCACGTTCACCGCGTTGCGCAGCACCAGCGCGTCGAAGGCGGCGATGCGCTGCATCCATTCCTGCGCCTCGGCCGCCTGGCGCGTCAGCCACGCGTCGCTGGCTGCGCTCGGCGTGCTGAAGGCGAGCGCGCGCGCCAGCCGATAGCGCTCGGGGAACGCGCTCGCCTTGTCGAGCAGCGTATCCGCGAGCTGCGCACCGTCGCTGGCCAGACCGGCGCGACTCAGCGCCAGCACGAGCGCGATCTGCGCGGGCGCGTTGGGGGCGCTCGCGACCCAGGGGGCGATCGCGGCGCGGGTGGGATCCTTGCGCAGCGCGGCCTCGATCGCTTCGCGCAGCGCGGAGCGTTCGCTGCCGCCCTCGGCGGCGAGCGCCGCGAGCAGCGCGGGCAGCTCCTCGGGACGCGCGAGCAGCGTCGCGGCGCGATCCCCGGTGGGGCCCGGCGTCGCGACCAGCACGCGCAGCGCCGCGTGACCGGGCTCGCCTGCGCGCTCCAGCGCCGCGATCGCCGCGTCGCGCAGCTCCGGGTCTTCGGAACGCGCGCTGTCCAGGATCGCGTTGCGCACCGGCTCGCGATCGAGCGCGCGTGCGAGCACCTTCAAGCTGCGGCGCTTGCCGCGCGGGGACAGCTCCGGCCAACGCGCTGCCAGGCGCTCGGCGGCCGTCGGGCCGAGTTGCGCGAGCTGGTCGGCGAGCGGGCCGGCCTGCGCGTCGTCCTGCACCATCATGCCGATCGCGCGATCGAGGCCGCCCGGCTGATCGAGCGCGCCGTACGCCGCGAGCTCGCGCAGCTCGAGGCCGTCGCCCGCCGCGACCACCACGGCCAGGCAGCGACCGGCCATCGGCGCGGGCAGGGCGATCGCGACCCGGCGCGCGCCGCTGCCGGGTACGATCGCGCGTACGCCGCGCTCGCCCTCACCGAGCAACCACAGCTCGACCTGCTTGGGGCTCTTCAGAGCCAGCTCGAAGCGCTCGATCGGCAGCGCGCCGTTGTTCCAGCGCAGCGCGAGCAAGTCACCGCTACGCACCGGCACCCCGCGGCTCAGATCGCCATCGACCAGTGCACGCGGCACGCGCGGCAGCTGTGTCGGACCATCGAGCGCAGACGACGCGCTGGCGCTGAGCCCGGGGAGGACAGGGGGGACGGTCGGTGTGTTGAGTGCGCTGACGGTCGCGTCGTCGAAGGCGGTCGGCAGTGCGGGCTGCTGCGCAGGCAACAGCGTGAGCGTGTTGGGGTCGATCGCCTTGGCATCGAGCCACGCCGCGCGTGGTCCGCAGGCTGTCACGCCTTCGTAACGAACGCCGGTGCGGACCTGCTGATCGCCGACGACGATCTCGCGCGCGCGTCGCTCGCCGGGATCGCCGATCGGATCCGCACGCTCGAAGAACAGCAGCTCGCTACCGCTGCGTCCGCCGAGCAGACCGAGCCAACGACCCTCCGCGCTCTGGACGCGTATCACCGCGACGGCCGCGTCGTTGGCGATCGGTGCCACTTCGAGCGTGACCTCGCTTGCAGATCGCGCAGGCAGCGTCTGGCGCTTGCCCGCGAGCACCATGGTCAGGCTCTCGCCGCCCTCGAAGGACAAGCGAACGGGATGAATCGGACGGCCGAGTGCAACGTTGGGCGCATAAGGGAGCGCGTCCGCGCGTATACGAGAGGGCGCGAGTGCACAGACTCCCATCACCACCGCAGCACGAAGCACGATCGAAACGCTGAAGCCACGCCGCCAACCTCTACCAAGCATGGAGCGCACCATATCGCATGAGCCGGTCCGTGTGATGCGGCCGACGTCGATCTCAGATCGAGTGCGGTCCGTGGCTGGCGCCGGAATAACTGTGATTCGACTCCGGTTCGTAGAGAACGGTCACCTGCGTAACACCAGACACAGCTCGACCGACTCCCACGACGAGGCGCCGCATCAACCGTGTCTACGCGCGAGTGGTCGGGTAAGCGCAGACCCCAGTGTTTCGACAACCAGGGATGTGGATACAGGAAAGGGGAGGGCGCAGTGCAGGCTGGTCGCGACAAGGTGGATGCAAGAGGCCAGCAGAAGGCTCGGCGCAACACGGTCGACACCTCGCGCTCTGCTCCGTCTTCCGTGGCTACCCGTCCCACCTCGAAGGGTACACCCGCGCTCCGCGCGGGGGACGTTATGCAGCACAAACCCTTGAGCCGATCCGCGCAGCGAACGGCTCATACTGAAAGAGTGGGTGCCATGAAGAGCTCGGAGGCAGTGCGTGAGCCCGCGGTCGCGGCGGAGGCGGACGATCTCGCGGAGTCCGCCGAAATCGAGCTGCCCGATGACGGCGCGCTCGCTGCGCTCGAGGCGGCCAAGGAATCCTCGTCGACGCGCTCGGCCGAGGACAAGGCCAGCGGCGACACGATGCTGTCGCGTTACTTCCGCGACATGGCGACCCATCGGGTGCTGCGCCCCGAAGAAGAGGTCGAGGCGGCCAAGAAGGTCGAGGAGCTGGAGCGCGGCTACTGGGTCGCGCTGTTCGCGTACCCGCCTGCGCTGGACACGGTGGCGCGTGTGGTCGAGGACGCGATCGTCGCGCACGAGCAGCAGGTGCCGGCCGAGCTCGCGGAGCTCCGCAAGCTGGCTGGCATGGCGACCCCCAAGGCGAGCAAGAAGGCGCAGCAGCGCTGGGACGGGCTGCGCTGGGAGCTCGCGTGCCGGCTGCGCGAGCTCGACGGTGATCGTCTCTACGTCGAGGGCGCGTATGTGTCGGTGGAGCGGCTGGTCGGTCGCTTCGCGACGGATCGCGATCTGATCGGCGAAGAGGTCCAGCTGACGCCCGCGTTCCGTCGCTACGTGGAGCGCGTGGAGTCCGCACGCAGCGCGCAGAAGAAGGCCAAGAACCGCTTCGTGGCGGCCAACCTGCGCTTGGTGGTGTCGATCGCGCGCCGCTACAACCGCGGTCGCATGCCGCTAATCGACCTGATCCAGGAGGGCAACCTCGGCCTGATGAAGGCGGTCGAGCGCTTCGATCACGCGCGCGGCTACCGCTTCAGCACGTACGCGTCGTGGTGGATCCGCCACGCGATCAGCCGCGCGCTCGCGGACAAGGGCCGCGCGGTCCGCATCCCGGTCCACATGCTGGACACGTTCAACCGCGTGCAGAAGGCCACCCAGGCCCTGAGCTCGCGCAACGGCCACGATCCGAGCACCGAGGAGCTGGCCAAAGAGACCGGCATCGCCGAGGACAAGCTCGAGAAGATGCAAGGCTACTGGGCCGAGACCCCGTTCTCGCTGGACCGCCCCGTCAACGACGAGGACGGCCGCAAGTTCGTCGACTTCCTGGAGAGCGAGAGCATTGCCTCCCCGCACGAGACGCTCGTGCAGCAAGCCTGGAGCGACGAGGTCCAACGCCTGCTCTCCACGCTGTCCCCCATGGAAGCCCGCATCCTGCGCTGGCGCTTCGGCCTGGACGACGAGGAAGAGCTCACGCTCAAAGAGATCGGCGACAAGTACAACCTGTCCCGCGAACGCATCCGCCAGCTCCAAGAGCAAGCCCTGGGCAAGATCCGCAAAGCCCTCCGGGACTAATTCCTCTGCACCGTTGACGTTGACGTAGTCGTGAACGTTGACGTTGACGGTCCCTCGGCACACCGAGCCCGTCAGCGGCACATCTTCGTCAACATCGACACGATCCTCCCGATCAGCTCAATCCCCTGGCGATGCTTCTCCTCACTGATGACGTCCAGAACATGGACGACGTCGAGCACCGCCGCGCACTCCATCGCGGACCCGCGCGCGATCGCATAGTGCCGAGCCGAGTCCGTATCAGTCCCACGCCCGGCGCCTTCTGCGATGTTGAGGGGCACCGAAAAGGAGGCGCGCCGAAGCTGGTCGCTGAGGGCGCCGTGACCCCGCGGCACATTGGCCAGTACGCTCGCGGCGAACGCCGCGAACTGGATAGAGCATTGGTACACGTCGAGCTTTTGGAAGGTGAGCATGCGCGTGTATCGCGCGCTGGGGTGGCTTGGTTGCGAGGTTTGTGAGGGGGAGGGCGGGTCTCTTGGGATCGTCAACGTCAACGTTCACGACTACGACCACGTCAACGGGGGCGAGAGGTTACGGGTAGAGATAGCCGACCAGCGTCCTCACCATGGCGTCCGCGGTGTCCCGCGCGAGCCATTGTTTGCCGCTCACGCCGTTGAACACGAACGTGAACGCTAGCGTTTGCTCGGGGCCGAGCACGTATCCGCTCAGCGCGACCACGTCGTCTAGCGTGCCCGTCTTCGCGCGCACCACGCGCGGCTTCTTCAGATCCGCCAGGCGCGTCGCCAGCGTGCCGTCTTTGCCGGCGACGGCGAGCTGGGCGACGTACTCGTGGCGGATCGATGGGTCGCGCCAGACGTGCGTCAGCAGCTTGCTCAGCACTGCGGGCGAGACGGCGCCGCCCTTGAATAGGCCCGAGCCGTTCACGATCGTCGCCTGATCGAGCGGAGCGCCCGCGGCCCCCAACAGCGCTCTTGCTCGCGTGACGCCCAGCGCCGAGCTGCCGGGGCGGTGGGTGCTCTCGGCGCCGATCACCTTCAGCAGCATCTCGGCGTAGAAGTTGTCGCTGTTCTTGCCCACGCGCTGCAGCAGCACCGCCAGCGCGGCGGACTCGTGCGTCAGCAGCGTGGGTGGCATCTCGCTCACGGTGCCCACGCGCACGTTCAGCGCGCCGCCGATGCTACGTGTGCGTAGTGCTGCCTTCATGCAGTGGCCGGCGTAGGGCAGCGGCGACTCGACGCGGCGCTCGTAGCCCACGCTGCGCACCGTCGCGGGCATGCTCCCGCTCAGCTTCAGGCCGAGCTGATCGCCGCGCTGCTTCTGCTCGGCCACCACCGCGGGCGCGCCGCTCGGGGTCGTCTTGAGCGTCGACTCGACCGCGAAGTGATCGGGGCAGCGCAAGCGAACGCCCGCCGCGCCGTCCACCGCTCCCGGCACCACCCGCAGCTCGAACGCGTTGCGGTCCACGCTCACCGCCGCCACCGCCGCGCGGAAGGCGGCGATCTCCTTCGGCTGCTGCTCGTAGGCCGGCGGCAAGATCTGGTCATCGAAGTAGCTGCCGTCGACCACGATCTCGTCCACCGTGCGCACCCCGACGTCCGAGAGCTTGCCCGCCATCGCCAGCAGGTCCTCGAACGCCAGCGACGGATCGCCCTCGCCGCGCAGCACCAGCTGCGCGACCTCGCCCGCGGGACCGATGCTGCCGGCCACGGTCGTGCGCAGCTTCCGGTCCGCGCCCAGCTCCACCAGCGCCGTCGCGGCCGTGACCAGCTTCATGTTGGACGCCGGATTCCGTGGAGTCTCGGGGTTGAGCGTGTAGAGTCTCTCTCCGCTCCACGCGTCCGTCACCACTGCGCCCATGCCGTTGCCGAGACCCGACTTCTGGACCAGCTCTGCCAGCCTCCCGGCCAGCTGCGTGCGCGCGTCGTCGGCTCGCGCGACGCTGGCGACCAGCAACATCGCCAGGGTGAGGATCGCGTGCTGAAGCATGCGCGCGAGCGTAGCCATTCTTCGGCGCGCAAGTTCCAGAAATATGCGCTGCTGCTGACGCTGCTGCTCGGCTGCGGCCGTGAAGAGCGGGCCGCGGCACGCCAGAACGCGCTGGTGGTGATCCTCCCGCGCGAGCCCGAGCAGCTCGACCCACGCTACGTCGGCGACGCCTACGGCTTCAAGGTCACGCGCCTGATGCACGCCTCGCTGGCGCGCGTGAACGCGTTCACGCTGGAGACCGTGCCCGACCTCGCCGAGCGCATCGACGTCG
>DASUME010000085.1:0-25353 GCA_036277895.1 Polyangiales bacterium | reverse complement strand
TGGGCATCGACATCTACGCGGCCGGCGTGCTGCTGCGCTACCTGGTCACCGCCGAGGCGGGCCCCACGGTCGAGCTCGAGCCCGCGCTGGAGCAAGTGCTGGCGCGCGCGGTCGCGGACGGCGAGGAGCGCTACGAGAGCGCCGAACAATTCCGCAGCGCGGTCAGCGTGCTGGTCGGTCCGAGCCAGCGCGAGAGCATGCTGCCCGCGGGCTCGCTGCAGTCGGACCTGCGCTTCTCGCTGCGCCGCCGCGACGCGCAGGAGCGCGAGCGCGCGCACATCGCGACCCGCGTCACGCCGGTCGACCAGGGCCGCTTCGAGCTCTACCCGGTGTTGCTGCTGATCGAGAGCCTGTACGCACGCCTGGGTGCACTCGGCTGGAGCATGCTGACCGGCGAGCTGCCGATGATCGAAGAGCTGCTGCCGTCGGCGGGTCACGGCGAGGTGCTCGCGCAGCGCGGCGTCTCGGCCGCGCTGGTGACGGAGCTGCTGCGCCAGGCGGACGTGGCCTCGGGACGCGGCAACCTGCGCAGCTTGATCGAGCTCGGCGAAGAGCTCGCCAAGCGCGGGCTCGGCCGCTTCTGCAGCGCGCTGCCCGCGCACCTCACGCCCGAGTGTCTGGTGCCGTGCGTGCCCGCGCTGTGGCGAAGCCTGCTGCGCGATGGCGAGGTGACGCTGACCGAGGACAGCGGCAGCGCGCGCATCTCGGTGCGCGGTCAGCTCGGCGCGAGCGTCGAGATCAGCGCGCTGTTCGCGAGCTTGTTGCGCGGTCAGCTGCGGCTGTTGTCCGAACGCGGTGAGGTCAACTTGATCGCGTGCCAGGCGCTCGGCGACAGCGCGGACGTGTACCTGCTCAGCTGGTAAGGCTTCGCAGCGCGCGTGCGACGTGCGACAACGAGGCATGCGGCTCGGGGGCGCGGCGTGCGTGATGATCGGCCTCGTGGCGTGTGCGGACGACGCGCCACGCAACAGCACGAGCATCGAGAACGTGATGGGTATGATCGATGCCAGCGTCGCGCTCGACGCGACCACACCGGCGCTTGATGCGCGCGTGTCGGCGCCGGGGCTCGCCTGTCCTGCGGTGTGGGACGAGTGCCCGAGCGGCGAGCCGTGGCGTGTGATCGTCGACGCCTCGCGCTTCGGCTCCGGCGCGAGCTTCACGGCGGTCGCCGGTGATCTCGTGCTGGTGCGCGGAGGCAGCGCGCCCTGGCGTGTGGTGCAGGTGGGGCCGGACCTCACGCCCGGCGCGCCGAGCTTCGTGCGCAGCGTGGCCTTCCCCGCGGGCGCGTGGGAAGCGCGCGGGCTCGCGCGCGTCGAAGCGCGAGGTTCCTCCGAGCGCGAGCAAGATACGGACGGCATCGCGGTGGTCGCGTGCGGCGAACGCTGCACGCTGTTGGAAGCGGCGCTCGGTGCCAGTGCCCTGCGTGCGACCGGTGCGGAGTTGCCGGTGCATTATCAGGTGCGAGGCCTGCAGGCCGCAGGCGAAGCGTTGTGCGTGTTCGGCAGCGATGTCTCGTGCTTCGCCGACGGGCGCTGGCAGCGCACGCTCGACGACGAGGTGATCGCGCTCGCGCTGGCCACGCCACGCTCGGTCGCGCTGGCGCGCTCGGGACGTGTGTTCGCTGCGCTGCTCGACGGACCTCTTCCACGGTGGAGCGAGCAGGCCAAAGTGGAAGGTTTCTCCGCGGTCGCGGCGTCGGGCAGGCGCGCGTGGTTCAGCAGCGACGAGGCCTGGCTGGAGCGTACGGATGGACAGGATCGAGCGTGCGCGGTACCCGATGGGGTGGCCGCGGTGCTGGTCGCACTCGGCGGCAGCCCGAGCCTACTCACCGGCAGCGGGGATCTGCTGAGCCCGCGCGCGAACGGGTATTGCCGTACGCAGCAGGTGCAGGGCGCGGTGCTCGCTGCGAGCAGCGGCCCTTGCGCCGGCGAGCCGCGCGTGATCACGTCGAGCCAGCTGATCGGCGACAATCGCTGCGCCTTGGAGTGACCGTCTTGCGATAGAATTGAGCGCGGGGGTCGCTTGGATCGCTCGGGACAGCTCCTGCTCGACAAGTACAAGCTTACGCGCATGCTCGGCAAGGGCGGCATGGGTGAGGTATGGGAGGGTGAGCATCAGCTCACCGGCCGCCGTGTCGCCGTGAAGGTCCTGTCGGACGCGTACCTCTCGAACAAGAAGGTGACCGCGCGCTTCGGCCGCGAGGCGCGCGCCGCGAGCTCGGTGCAGCACGAGGGCATCGTCGAGATCCTCGATCAGGACCGCACTGCCGAGGGCGTGCCGTTCCTGGTCATGGAGTTCCTCGCAGGCGAGAGCGTCGGCCAGCGCATCAAGCGCAAGCAGAAGCTGTCCGAGGGCGAGGCGCTCAAGATCATGCTCGGGCTGCTCGACGCGCTCGACGCCGCGCACCAGGCGGGCGTGATCCACCGCGACCTCAAGCCGGACAACGTGTTCATCCTGCCCGGCGTGCGCGGCGAGGAGCGGATCAAGATCCTCGACTTCGGCATCAGCCAGAAGGCCGACGAGATCGAGCAGGGCCTCACGCAGGCGGGCTCGGTGCTCGGCACGCCGCACTACATGTCGCCCGAGCAAGCGCGTGGCGAGCCCAACATCGACGTGCGCGTCGACGTCTACGCGGCGGCGGTGATGATGTACGAGTGCGTGGTGGGCGAGGTGCCGTTCGATGCCGGCAACTACAACGCGCTGCTGCAGATCATCCTGTCGCGTGCCCCGCAGGCGCCGCGCGCGCGCGGCGCCGAGATCAGCGCGCCGATGGAGCAGGTGCTGCTCGCGTGCCTGGCCAAGAAGCGCGAGGAGCGGCCGCCGAATGCGCGTGTGATGCGCGAGCTGCTGGCGTCGTCCGCGGAGCAGGACGACGGCGCGATCCTCGACACGTCGGCCTGGACGTTCCGCGAGCCTCCCAAGCCCGTGCCTGCGTCGCTCGCCCCGGCCAAGAAGCCGGCGGCGTTCGAGCTGGAGACCGACGCGTTCAAGCCCGCGCTCGGCACCGGTAACTTCGACCTGCCGCGCGGCGACCGCCACGTGGCGCAGCCGCAGTGGAGCGGCAACGCGGCGCGCGCCGCGGCCCCACTCGCCGTCGAGCCCGCGCCGCTCGCGCTGGAGCTCGACGTGCCAGTGCGGCACGCGCAGGCGGGGGCGGTGAAGCCGCTCGAGGCGGAGCCGCCGCGCCCCCAGCCGCGCGCGCGTACGCAGGCGATCTCGGGCAAGCAGCGCCCGGTGCGTGCACCCAAGCGGAGCGTGATCGGGGCCGTGGTGGGCTGGTTGGCGGTGCTCGGCGCGATCGGCCTGCTGATCTACGTCGGGAGCTTCGTGTTCGAGAAGCGCGATCCGCGAAAGGCTCGGAAAGCGGGCGAAACTAGCGCTCCCGCGGAGCCCGCGGAGCCCGCGCTGACACCCACCCCCTAGCCCTCTTCGACCCCCCAAAACCTTGCGCGTCCGCGCGCGCCGCTGCTACACCGGGACTCGGCCCATATCCTGAACGTGAGTGCAGGCGGGCCCCCGGAGCCGCTCGCCGATGGATGCCATTCTCGAAACTTCGCTGTCTGCCGAGACGCAGCGCCGCTATCTGAACTACGCGCTCAGCGTCATCACGGCGCGCGCTCTGCCGGACGTTCGCGACGGCCTCAAGCCCGTGCAGCGCCGCATCCTCTACACGATGCAGAACGAGCTGCGCCTGCGCTGGGACGCCAAGTACGTCAAGTGCGCGCGCATCGTCGGCGACGTGATGGGCAAGTTCCATCCGCACGGCGATAGCTCGATCTACGACGCCCTGGTGCGGCTCGCGCAGAGCTTCACGATGTCGGCCCCGCTGGTGGATGGACGCGGCAACTTCGGATCGCCCGACGGCGATGGCGCCGCGGCGATGCGCTACACCGAGGCGCGCCTGAGCAAGCTCGCCAGCGAGTTGCTCAGCGAGCTGTCGAAGAAGACCGTCAGCTACCGCCCGAACTACGACGGCCAGTTCTCCGAGCCGGTGGTGCTGCCGGCGCGCTTCCCGAACCTGTTGGTGAACGGCTCGCAGGGCATCGCAGTCGGCATGGCCACCTCGATCCCGCCACACAACCTGAAGGAAGTGATCGACGCCTGCGTCGCGCTGATCGACGACAAGGACGCGAACCTCACCGAGGTCCTCAAGCACATCAAGGGACCCGACTTCCCCACCGGCGGCCAGCTGCTCTCCACCAAGCGCGAGCTGCGCGAGGTCTACGAGACCGGCCAGGGCTCGCTCAAGCTGCGCGCGGACTACAAGGTCGAGGAGGCCAAGAAGGGCAACCCCTCGCTGGTCGTCACCTCGATCCCGTACTCGGTCGAGCGCAAGAGCATCGTCGAGAAGATCGCGGAAGTGATCATCAGCAAGAAGCTGCCCGTGCTGCTGGACGTGCGCGACGAGAGCACCGAGCAGACGCGCATCGTGTGCGAGTTCAAGGCCGGCACCGATCCGCAGCTGGTGATGGCCTACCTCTACAAGCAGACGCCGCTGGCGGTGAACGTGCAGGTCAACTTGACCTGCCTCGTGCCGGTGGTGGGCAGCGAGGTGGCCGCGCCGCAGCGCCTCGATCTGCTCAGCATCCTGCGCCACTTCCTCGACTTCCGCATGGACGTGGTCACCAAGCGGCTGACCTTCGATCTGGAGGCGCTGCGCGCGCGCATCCACATCCTCGAGGCGTTCGAGAAGATCTTCGACGTGCTCGACGAGACGATCAAGATCATCCGCGCCAGCGAGGGCAAGGCGGACGCGGCGCAGAAGCTGATGAAGCGCTTCTCGCTCGACGCCGAGCAGGTGGACGCGATCCTGGAGCTCAAGCTGTATCGCCTGGCCAAGCTGGAGATCCTCGTGATCCAGAAGGAGCTCGGCGAGAAACGCAGCGAGGCGGACCGGCTGGAGAAGCTGCTCAAGAGCCCGGCCGCGCGCTGGAAGCTGATCCGCGCCGAGCTGCTCGAGCTGTCCACCGAGTACGCGCCGCGTCGTCGCACGCGCGTGCTGGCAAACGTGGACGAGCCGGCGTTCCAGGCCGAAGACTTCATCGTCGAGGAAGACGGCGTGGTGGTGCTGACGGAGCAGGGCTGGATCAAGCGCCAGCGCGAGATCAAGGACCTGAGCACCACGCGCCTGCGCGAGGGCGACCGCGTGATCGACGTGGTGGCGGGCTCGACCAAGAGCGCGATCGCGTTCTTCTCGAACCAAGGCGTCTGTTACGTGTGCCGCTTCGTCGACGTGCCGCAGGTGACCGGCTACGGCAACCCGGTGCAGACGCTGTTCAAGCTCGACGACGGCGAGAAGCTGATCAAGGCGCTGTCGTTCGATCCACGCTTGCTGGAGGTGCCGGAGGCCACGCCGGACGCGGAGCCCGAGCCGCCGCTCGCGCTGGCCGTCACGCGCAGCGGCCAGTCGCTGCGCTTCTCGCTGCGCCCGCACCGCGATCCGTCCACCAAGGCGGGCCGCAAGTACGCGCGCCTGAGCGAGGGCGACCAGGTGATCTACATCGACGTCATGAAGACCGGCGACTACGTCGCGGCTGCCAGCGAGAGCGGGCATGCGTTGATCTGCCGCGCCGATCAGGTGGCGGTGCTCGGCTCCGCGGGCAAGGGTGTGATGCTGATGAAGCTGGAGGACGGCGACGTGATCGTCGGCGCCAAGCTGCTGCGCAGCAAGAGCGACCAGCTCAACCTGGAGAACGAGAAGGGCACCGGCTACGACGTGACCCTGCGCAAGTACGACGCGGTCACCCGCGGCGGCAAAGGTCACGCCTTGTTCAAGCGCGGCAAGTTGGTAGGGAAGGTCGCCGAAGACCCCGAGCTGCCCACGCTCCCCGAGTCAGCCGCTCCGAATAGTCGCCGCCCGAAGCCCAACTGAACGAAGCTGAGCCAGTCGATGAGTACCTATACCGCCAAAGACATCGAAGTCCTCGAGGGGCTCGAGCCCGTTCGCAAGCGCCCCGCCATGTACATCGGCGGCACGGACAAGGCGGGCTACCACCACTTGCTCTGGGAGATCGTCGACAACTCGGTCGACGAGGCGATCAACGGCTACGCCACGCAGATCGAGGTCACGCTCGACCAGGATCTGAAGGGCGCGCGCATCACCGACAACGGTCGTGGCATTCCGGTGGACATCCACCCGAAGTACAAGCGCTCGGCGCTGGAGCTGATCCTGTGCACGCTGCACGCGGGCGGTAAGTTCGAGGGCAAGAACTACAGCGTCTCGGGTGGTCTGCACGGCGTCGGCTCGTCGGTGGTGAACGCGCTCAGCGAGACCTTGAACGTGATCGTGCGCCGCGACGGCAAGGAGTACACGCAGACGTACTCGCGCGGCACGCCGCAGACCAAGCTCAAGGAGCTGGGCGGCACACGCCGTCACGGCACCGAGACCCACTTCCGCCCGGACGTGCAGATCTTTGGCAAGTCGCTCAAGTTCGACACCGAGGTCGTCAAGGAGCGCCTGCAGAGCAAGAGCTACCTGCACAAGGGGCTCAAGGTCGTCTACCGCGACCTCTCGACCGACACCACGATCACGTTCGATCACCCGGGCGGCATCGTCGACTACCTGAACAAGGTGGTGGTCGAGAAGAACATGCGCCCGGTACACCAGCAGGTGTTCTCGATCGAGCGCGAGAGCGATCCGCGCATGGAGCTCTCGCTGATGTGGACCGAGGCCACCGACGAGTGGCTGCGCTCGTTCGCGAACGGCATCCCCACGGGGCAGGGTGGCACGCACGAGAACGGTCTGAAGAGCGCGATCGTGAAGGCGATCCGCAACACCATGCAGACCAAGAAGATCGAGCCCAAGGGCGTGACGATCACGGCCGAGGACATCCGCGAGGGTGTCGCGGCGATGCTCAGCGTGTACGTGGCGGAGCCGCAGTTTCAGGGCCAGACCAAGGACCGCCTGAACAACACCGAGGTCGCGGGCCAGGTCGAGGGCGCGGTGCGCAACGGGCTCGAGCAGTGGCTGCTGCACAACCCGTCCAGTGCGGACGCGATCATCGCGCGCATCATCCTCGCGGCCCGCGCGCGCGCCGCCAGCCGTGCGGCCTCGCAGCAAGTCACGCGCAAGACCGCCGTCAGCCATCGCCTCAACCTGCCGGGCAAGCTGAGCGATTGCTCCAGCACCGACCCGAACAACAGCGAGCTGTTCCTGGTCGAGGGTGACTCCGCAGGCGGGAGCGCCAAGGGGGGGCGCGATCGGCGCACGCAGGCGATCCTGCCGCTACGCGGCAAGGTGCTCAACGCCGAGAAGGCCGCCAACGCCGCGATCGCCGGCAACCGCGAGCTGCAGGACATCGTGTCCGCGCTGGGCTGCGGCCTGGGCAAGGAGTTCGACGTCTCCAAGCTGCGCTACGGCAAGATCGTGCTGCTGATGGACGCGGACAGCGACGGCGCGCACATCTCCACGCTGCTGCTGACGTTCTTCTACCGCATGCTGCCCGGCCTGATCCGCAACGGGCACGTGTACCTCGCGCTGCCGCCGTTGTTCCGCATCGACGCCGGCAAGGAGACCTACTGGGCGCTCGACGACGCCGAGAAGGAGAAGATCCTGAAGCAGCTGCCGAAGAACGTGAAGCCGGACATCTCGCGCTTCAAGGGTCTCGGCGAGATGAGCGCGGACGAGCTCAAGGAGACCACGCTCGACGTCACCAAGCGCCGCTTGATGCGTGTGATCATCGATGAAGAGGTCGGCACCGATCAGGTGATCAACGACCTGATGGGCAAGGACGCTAGCGCCCGCTTCCGCTTCATCATGGAGCGCGCCGCCGAAGCGGATGCCGAAGCGCTCGACGTTTAGAGCCCGCGCGCCCAAACTTCCGCGGATGAGAGTTTGTGTCTTCTGCGGGTCCTCGGCCGGCAAGTCGCCGGCTTATCGCAACGCAGCCGTGGCGCTCGGGGAGCTGCTCGCGCGTGAGAAGATCGGCCTCGTCTACGGCGGGGCCACCGTCGGCCTGATGGGTGTGGTCGCGGACACCGTCAAGAAGAACGGTGGCAACGTGATCGGCGTGATCCCGGAGTCGCTGGTCGCGCGCGAGATCGCGCATCGCGGCCTGAGTGAGCTGCGCGTGGTGCAGTCGATGCACGAGCGCAAGGCCACCATGGCGGAGCTGTCGGACGCCTTCGTCGCGATGCCGGGCGGTATCGGAACGCTCGAGGAGCTGTTCGAGATCTGGACCTGGAGTGTGCTCGGCCTCCATCAGAAGCCGTGCGCGTTGTTCGACGTGGAAGGGTTCTATACGCAGTTGACCTCATTCCTGGATTTCACCGTCGAGCAGGGCTTCTTGAAGCCGGTGCACCGCGCGTTGCTACGCATGGAAAGTGATCCGGTGCGGCTGCTGGCGGCGCTGCGCGAACCACTCCCGGAAGGGGCCGCAACCGGAAAGTGGATCGGTCCCGGGCAGACCTGAGCGCAGTTCGCGCTTACTATCCAGGGCATGCCTGCCAACGCGCCGCGCATCCTGCTCGTGTACGCCTCGCAGCGCGGCGGCACCACGAAGCTCGCCGAGGCCGTGGAGCGCGGCGCCATGCACGAAGACAACGTCAGCGTTCGCAAGCTGCACGGCACGCTGGCCGGCCCCGAAGACCTGCTCTGGTGCGACGCCCTGGTGATCGCGACGCCCGAGAACTTCGGCTACATGGCGGGCGCCGTGAAGGACTTCTTCGACCGCACCTTCTACGAGGTGCAAGGCATGGTCGATCAGCTGCCGTATGCCGTGGTGGTGCGCGCCGGCAACGACGGCACGTTCGCGCTCGAAGCGGTCGAGCGCATCGCGCGCGGCTATCCGCTGCGCAGGGTCGCCGAGCCGGTGCTCTGGGTAGGGGAGACCGAGGCGCCGCTGCAAGCCTGCGAGGAACTCGGTCAGATGCTCGCCGCCGGCATCGCGTTCGGTTTGTTCGGACGCGCGACCCGCGCGTCGTGACGTCGTGCTACGCGTCCTGCGATGGATGCGTGGCGTAGCTTCGAGCGCTGGGCGCACAAGCGGGACAAACACGGCCAGCACGCGCTGGTGCCGCTGATCGGCGCCGGCTTCAACGCGCAGGCCGGCGTGCGCAAGAGCTGGGCGGAGCTGCTGCAGGACGTCGAGCGCAGCGCGGGCTCGTGCGTCGACCTGCCGTCCGAGCTGGTCGGCAACACCACGCTGGCGTGGGAAGCGCTGGTGCTCGCGTCCTCGGTCGCCAGCAGGAAGAGCCCGTCCGTCGCGGAGAAGCGCCTGCTGCGCGCGATGGCGAGCGAGCTCGATCGCGCGTACCCGCCCGACGGGGCGACGCGGGCGTTCGCCGAGCGCTTCCTGGCCATGCGCTTCAGCGACGTGATCAGCTTCAACTTCGATCGCGCGCTGCACGTGCAAGCCGCAGCCTGGATGCGCGCCAAGCAGGGCTTCTCGACCACCAAGTCGTATGCGCAGCTCGGAGCCACGCGGCTCTGGTATCCGCACGGCTGCGTCACCCATCCGGCGTCGATCCACCTGGGCATGCGCGAGTATGGCGGCTTCATCGCGGAGCTGGAGCGTGCGCGCAAGCAGTTCAAGAGCGAGGAGAGCGCGCTCGCGAAGAAGCTGAAGGGGCGCGCCGCGATCTGGGCCGCGCAGCGCAAGGACCCCAAGAGCTGGCTGACGGTGGCGATGAGCGCACCGCTGGTGTTCGTCGGCTTCGGCCTCGGCCGCGAAGAGTGGCCGCTCTGGTGGTTCCTGAACCAGCGCGCCCGCAACCACGCGCGCGCGAAGATCGATCGCCCGGTGTTCGCGTTCATGAAGGCGGACGAAGCCGAACGCCTGCGCGTGGCGGCCGAGCTCGCGCGCATCCAGCTTCTGACCTTCGACGACTTCGAGAGCGGCTGGGAGCGCTTGCTCAGCGCGCTAGCTTCGCCGTGAGCTCGCGGCGGCCGGAGACGCCGATCTTGCGGTAGATGCTGGCCACCTGGCTGGCGACCGTACGCTCCGAGACGCCGCGCTCGAGTGCGATCGCACGCTGGCTCTGGCCGTCGAGCACGGCCTTCGCCACCTGGCGCTCGGCAGCGGTCAGGCCCGCCAGCGCGTGTGCGGTCTCGTCGCGATAGCCGAGCGCGATCAGCGTCTCACCGCCGACGGCCAGCTCGCTCATCACCAGCGACGAGCGCGCGCGCATCACGCGCGCGAGGTCGGCGGTCGAGCGCGCGCCGATCTTGGCCAGCGCGCGCTGCGAGATGCCGGTGATGTGCGCGCTGGAGACGCCGAGCTCACTCGCGATCGACTTGTTGCGCGCGCCGAGCAGGATGCGCTCCAGCACGTGGCGCTCGCGCGCGTTGAGCGTCTGCGATCGCGGCTGGGGATCGCCGAGCTTGTACGCCACCACGTAGCGGCGCTGATCGGAGTCGACGTGATCGAGCAGCACGTAGCCGCCACCCGCGAGCTCGTTCCAGTGTGTGAGCGCGTCGGCCTGCTCCAGCGTGGTGAAGCCGTCTTGCTGCTCGCGTGCGCGCACCAGCTCGCTCAAGCGCTTGCGTGCGCCGCGCTGCTGCGTTCCGTCGTCGCGCAGCTCCACCACCTGGCCGTCGGTCTCGAACACCGCGTCGGCGGCCTCCAGCGCCAGCTCACCGCCGAGCGCATCACGCACGCGCAGGTTGATCGTGAGCAGCTGGTGGATCGCCTCGTACGTCTTCAGGTCCTGGCGCGGCGTGACCATGCGCTCTGCCGTGCCGGCGCCTGCCATCGCGAAGCGCCCGCCGCCGAGGTCCACCACCGTGCCCACGAAGTCCGCGCACTCCGCGATCTCGGCCGCACGCGCCGCGGAGTCGTTCCACGACTCGGCGTGGGTGGTGCTCGTCAGCGCGGCGTCCTCGTTCAGGAACTCGGGCGTGCCGTCTTCGATCATCGTGAAGGCGCGCGCGAGCTTCTCGAACTTCTGTTGGCCGCGCGCGGTCAGCGTGCCCGGCGTCAGCCGCCCGTCGCTGATCGAATAGCGATTGGCGACCGAGAACAGCTCCCCGGGCAGGAGAGGCAGCGCATCGACGGTGGCCTGGAGGAGCATCGACTCGGAGCCGTCCAGACGGAGCAGCTCGCGCAAACTGACAGCATCGCGCATCGCGTACCGAAGTTAGAGCCCTACGCGCAGGTGTTCAAGAGTCAGGATCGTCCCTGCTTTTCCTACCGATCGCGGATCGTATGCTGGCACGCGTGCACGTGCGCCAGAGTGCGCCACCTGCGCGCCAACGTGCTGGCGCAGCTTGCACGGGTGTTGTTGGCTACGGAGCAGGATGTGTAAACTGGCTCGCGATGCAGGTAAGTCCCGGGGGGGGCCGTGACCCATCCGCGCGTGCCCGTGAGCGCGCGTGGGATGCACGGCTGAGGCGCGCGCCGAGAGGCTGCGCAGGTTGGGCGCTCGCGGTCTGCGCGGCGTTGTGGGCCACGTCGCCGGGCGGCGTGCGCGCCCACGAGCCGTGGCTGCTGCACCTGGAGGCCACGCTCGGCACGCCGGTGGCCAACCCGCAGCGCGACTGGTACGGCGTCGGAGGCGGGCTTGCCGCCGGCGTGACCAAGCCCCTGGTGCCGTGGTTCGCGCTCGAGGCCCAGCTGCGCGGGGCGCTCTTCCTCGACGGCGACAAGCCAAAGAATGCCGGCGTGAAGGACCCCGGCAACGGCACGCTCAACAGCGCGTCGCTCGGCTTCCAGCTGCGCTTGCCCGATGGCACACCGCGGCGCGGCACCGGCCTCTGGGGCGGCGCGATGGTCGGCATCGGCATCACGGGCAAGGAGGCGCGCGCGACCTGGGAAGCCGGCCTCGGCTACGGTCTTGCCGTCAGCGAGACGATCGCGCTCGGACCCGTGATCCGCTACGTGCAGGTGATCCAGCCGAACGACGGCCTGAGCGGCGCGGACGCGCGCATCCTCCTCGCCGGCCTGCGCCTGTCGCTGTTCGATCACGAGCGCGAGAGCAACGAGCCGCGTCCGACCGCGAAGGACCACGACGGCGACGGCATCCCGGACACCACGGACAAGTGCGTCGACATCCCGGAAGACAAGGACGGCTTTCAGGATGAAGACGGCTGCCCCGAGGCCGACAACGACGGCGACGCAATCTCGGACGAGAAGGACGGCTGCCCGAACATCCCGGAGGACAAGGACGGCTTCCAGGATGAAGACGGCTGCCCCGACGAGGACAACGATCGCGACGGCATCCTCGACAAGGACGACCAGTGCCCGCTCGAGCCGGAGACGGTGAACGGCGAGCGCGACGACGACGGCTGCCCGGATCAGGGCCTGATCGTGATGCAGGACGATCGCGTGCGGCTCGAAGAGAAGCTGCTCTTCGACACCAACAGCGCGCGCATCAAGAAGACCGCGGAGCCGATCCTGCGCGCGATCGTGAAGCTGCAGAGCCAGCACCCCGAGTGGACCAAGGTGCGCATCGAGGGCCACGCCGACGAGCGCGGCGACGAGCGCTTCAACCAGGAGCTGAGCGAGCGGCGTGCGACGTCCGCGCGTGAGGCACTGGTCTCGCTCGGCGTGCCCGCGGAGATGATCATCGCGCAGGGCCTCGGCTCGAGCAAACCGCTGGTGCAAGGGGACACGCCCGACGCGTACAGCAAGAACCGCCGCGTCGAGTTCGTGGTGATCGCGCGCCACGAGGACGCGAGCGCGCCCATGTTCACGCCGACCACACCGCCGGCAAGTCAGTCTGGGGGGAAGCCGTGAGCGCGCTGCGAACGTACTTGTGGACCGCGCTGATCGCGCTGGTCGGCTGCGGCAGCCCGCTGGTCGGCCTGGAGTGCCAGGACGGCCTGGAGCGCTGCGGCAACGCGTGCTTCGACCTCGCCAACAGTCCGCTGCACTGCGGCGGTTGCAACATCGCGTGCAGCGCGGTGCAGCACTGCGAGCAGAGCATGTGCGTGGCCGGCGCTCCCAGCGATGGCGGCCCCGGTGACGACGGCAGCATCGACGCGGGCCCGAACGATGGTGGCGCGCTCGACGCCAGCTTCCCGGATGGACGCATCGTCGGTCCAGACGGCGAGACGCTGAAGCCCGACGGGCAGATCGTGCTCGACGACGGCGCGGTGATCGGCCCCGACGGCCAGGTCGTCAGCGACGACGGCGGCGCAGACGACGGCGGCGGCCTCGATCTCGACGCCATGCTCCCACCGCCCGTGTTGTGCACGGGTCCGGGCTCCCCGCTCGACTGCGTGTGCGGCATCGGCCTGCAGAAGTGCGGCGATACCTGCGTCGACATCAACACCGACCTCGCGAACTGCGGCGCGTGCGGCAACCTCTGCCCCGCGCAACAGTTCTGCAACTCCGGCATCTGCGACGACCGTTGCGACCTGCCGGTGACGTTCTGCAACGGGCAGTGCGTCGACTTCCGGAGCGACGACGCCAACTGCGGTAGCTGCGGCTTCGTGTGCGCGTCGACGGCGCAGTGCATCGACAGCCTGTGCGTCGGTCAGGTCACGGGCCATGTGGTCGCGATCGGACACGACATGACGGGCGTGCTGCGCACGGCGGTGCGACAGATCGTGGCCAACGCGGTCTTCCTGCCGGCGCGCGCGACGGTGCGCGTGCTGGTCTACGACGCGGCCACGTCGATCGGCTCGCGGGTGGGCGTCTCCACCGCGATCGCGGCGGCGGCAGCGAGCATCGGGCGCCAGTACACGGTGAGCACGGCGCTGCCCGAGACGGTCACGGCGCAGCTCGCGAGCGCGGATGTGTTCGTGATCGATCCCCAGCAAGGCTCGTCGGACGGCGAGCTGTACACCGTCGGCACCGGCTGGTCCGCGGCGCTGTCGGACTTCTTGTTCCGCGGTGGCGTGGTCGTGCTGTTCGACGGCAACCCGAGCACCGGCGCCCTGAACGGCGGCACGTGGCAGGTCCTGCGCGCGGCCACGGACACCAACTCCAGCGCGCCGATCCTGCAGGTGAGCGGTGCCACGCTGCTGAGCCAGCGCTTGCTCACCAACGTGCGTCCCGGCGACGCGATCGGCATCAACGTGCCGACCCCTTACCAGAGCAGTGGCCAGACGTTCGGCTTCACGCTCGAGTCCGTGCTCGTGAACCCGCACAACATCGTGATCCAGGACCAGACCGGCACGCTCGGCGACCTCCCGGTCGTGATCCACGGTGTGTTCGATCAGTGAGCACATTCTTGAGGGTGTCGGGCGGCTTGCACTAGATTCGGAGGCGATGACCGCCACGCGCTCCGAGCAAACGCTGTTTGGCCTGTTGGTCGCCAGCATCGTGGTGGCGGTCAGCTGCGGCGGAGCGAGCCGGCGGGTGCAAGGGCCGAAGCCGGCGGACTGCGGTGAAGCCTCGGCGGTCGCGCTCGATGACGCCGCGCGCACCGGCGGCGCCTTCACGCGCTTGCTCGGGACGCACAAGGCCACGCTGTCGTTCCGCTGTCCGGACCAGAGCTCGTGCGCGCTGCCGCCCGACACGGAGCTCACGTTCACCGTCGCGCCCGAGCGCAGCGGAGCGTGTGAGTTCGCGTCGTGCCGCGTGCCGTACCTCGGCAACCTGCCGTTCTCGCGCGCGGGCGACGAGACGTGCCCGAACGTGCTGTGGTCGCTGGCCGAGGTCCGCCTGCACAGCGACGCCGGCGCGCTCGACGAAGAGGCGCACGAGGTGAACATGCTCGCCCACGCCAACGGCGAGGGCTACCTGCGCTTCATGGTCGAGAGCCCACGCGCGCTCACGGAAGGCCCCGGGCTCGCGCGCTCGGTCCTGCTCGACGTGCAGCTCGAGTCGACCCCGCAGGGCATGCGCGGCCAGCTCAGCGCCCTGGCCGCGCCACTCGAAGCAGACCCCGGAGCCGAGCTCCGCTACCGCCCGCTCTGGACCGCAACCTGGGAGCGCCCGAACTAAGGTTCCCCGCGCCGCAGCACTTCGACCGCCTCGGCGCGGTCGCCGTCGATGAACAGATCGATGTGGTGGTGCATCAGGCCGTCGCGGTCTTCGAAGATGCGCGGCACGCGGGCGGCGTTGACGTACAGCGTGCCGTCGCGCGTGTCGCACCAGTTGCGCGTGCCGCCGCCGCGTAGCCGGTGGTGCATGTGGCCGGCGAGCACGGCCAGCACGCGCTTGCCGCGCTCCTTGGCGTAGTCGATCGCCACGCGCAGGTCGTAGTCGCCGAAGTCACCTTCCTCGCGGCGGAAGTCTGCGCCCCACAGGTCGTTGCGGCGCTCGCCCAGGCCGGTGGGGCCGTTGTGGGCGAGGAACAGCACGCGGTGGGCCTGGCTCTCATCCACGCAGCGCTTGAGCCGGCGCACGCTGTCCTCGAGCGTGTAGACTCCGTAGGCCTCGGCCAGGTGCGGCGCGAACGAGATCACCGAGCCGCCCATCGAGTGCGGCCGGCCGACGATGATGTCGAGGCCCTCGACCAGCGCGTGCACGCTGTAGCCGCCCACCTGCACGCCGCCGACCGCCTCGCAGAGCAGGCGCACGCGCTCCGTGTGGCCCATCGAGGTCCACTTGATCAGGCTCGGGCGGCGCGTGATCTCCGCGGCCAGCTGTGCGGGGTGCACGGCGTCGTGGTTGCCGGGCACGAGCAGCGCCGGCTTGTCGAGCTCGGCCAGCTCGGAGGCGGCGCGCAGCCCGCGCTGCAGCGAGAAGTTGTAGATGTCCCCGACGAACAGCAGCGCGTCGTAATCGGACGCGTTGAAGAAGGCCGTGTCGACCTCGTTCCACGCGTGGTGCACGTCGCCGATGACCGCGAGCTTCATCCGGATCCGAGCTCTCGGCGTAGCACGAGGTTCTCTCTTCGCACGCGCCACAGGAAGCCGTCCAGGACGTAGTGACTCGCTTGTGGCAGCGCCAGCAGCGGCACCAGGAACGTCGACAGCGCGGGCGACAAAGGGAATACCTCCCCGAAATATTCAGCGTGCTCGTGCCATACCCAGCGGTCCCAGGGGGACTCTTCGGCAAACGCCAGGGCCGCGCAGAACAGCAACACCGGCACCAGGCCGCGCCGGGCCACGCGCCCCGCCCAGCCACTGCCGTGCGCACGCGCGTAGCGCTGCGTCAGCACGAAGTACGGCACGCCGTGGAGCAGCACGTTCGTCACCGTGAACACGTAGTCACTGTCGAAGAAGGCTCCGATCAGCAGCGTTAGCAGCGCGAAGCCGCGGATGCGCAAGCTTCGTGGTGCGTGCCTTCATCGCCGACGGCGAGCGGAGACGCGGTGGGCACGAGCTCGGCGACGCGGCCGATCGCCTCGAGCGAACGAGCGCTGCGCACCACCGAGAGCTGGCAGTACGTGCAGACGGCGGCCTGCGAGCTCGCGAGCTGCCACGCGATCGGCGCGCCGCAGTTCGGGCACTCCGCCTGTCGCGCGCCAAGCACACGCCGCTTGTATCACAAGCGGCGCGAGATCAGGCTCTGCTTGCGCAGCTCTTCGAGGAACGCCGCTTCCTGCCGCGCCATCGCCTTGTCGAGCAGCTCGCTGAAGATGGTCTGCTTCACGGTCTCGTAGTTGCCGATCGACGACTCGCCTTCCTTGCGCTCCTTGAGCAGGAAGATGTGCAGGCCGCCCGGGCCGCGCACGGGCTCGCTGATCTGGCCGGGCTCGAGCGAGACCAGCGTGGAGGCGAGCGACTCGGGCAGGTCGCCCTGCGAGACCCAGCCCAGATCGCCGCCGCCATGCTCGCGCATCGCCTCTTCGAAGTTTTCGGGCGTGAGCTTGGCCTTGAGCTCGTCGGCCGTGGTGCGCGCGGCGGCGAGCTTGGTGACGCTGTCGCCCTCGACGGCCATGAAGATGTGCGAGACGTTGAAGGTGGCGGACTTGCGGGCCACGCGCAGCTGGTCCTCGTAGCGCCGGCGCACGTCGTCTTCGGTGATGTTGATGCGCGAGCGGACCTTCTGGTTGATCACCTTCAGGCGCACCAGCTGGCGGCGCACGTCGGCCTTGTATTGCTCGGGCTGAAAGCCCTGGCCGCGCACGGCTTCCCAGAACTCGGCGTCCTTGAGGCCGCTCTGGCGCTGCACGTTCTGGATCGCGCGCTCGACGTCGACGCTGGTGATCGAGATCGAGAGCTTGCGCGCCTCCTGCTCCAGCAGGCGCTCGTCGATCAGCTGCGTGAGCAGGTCGCCGTAGAGCTGCTGCATGAGCTGCATGCGCTGCATCTCGGGGGCCTGCATCACACGCGCGAGGAACGGGGCCGCGCGCGTGCGCAGCTCGCTGAGCAGCAGCGGGTCGCCGTTGACTACCGCCACCACCCGCTCGATCACCTCGCCTTGCTGCGGGACCGCAGCCTCCTGGTCGGCGCGCACTCCACTCGCGGCGAGCGCCAGCCCGAGGGCGAGGATTTGCACTTTGGGGCCGAGATTCATCGATGACCTTCGCTCGAGCGCGGACCGGGAGCGGGCTTGGGCGCCCCGGCGTCGGGGGCTGATAGCACCGCTGGCTCGATTTTCACCTGGGCGAGCCGGTCCCAGCTCTCCTGGACCTCGGCCTGGTCCCGGAGCGACTTCACGAACTGCTCGATCGCGGCCTCGCGGCGCTCGCGCCACAGCTTGTGCTGGATGGTGCGCCGGGTCTGATCCAGCGTGCGCGCGAGCTGCTTGCGCTTGCCGGTGAGCTTCACGACCGCCCAGCCGTCTGCCACCTTGACCGGCTCCGGCGCCAGCTCGCCCACCTTCTCCAGCGTGAACGCGGCCTGGGCCAGCGCCGGGTCGAGCTCGGGGTCGTCCGAGGCACGCTCGCTCGGCTGTGAGAAGAACTGCAGATCGCCGGCGCGCTCGCGCAGCGCGGCGTCTTCGTTTTGCGCCGCCAGCTCACGAAACAGCGCGTCATCTTCCGGCTTGTCCTTGAGCTGCTTGAGCAGCTTCCTGGCCCTGGCCTCGTCCTTGACGACGATCGCGCTCGCACGCACCTGGCCCGGCTTGTTGAACTCCTCGGGGTGCGCGTCGTAGTAGGCCTTGATCGCGGCGTCGCTGATGTCGCTCAGCTTCACCTTGTCCTCGAACTCGGCCTTCATCATCTGCTGCACCATCAGCTGGCGCTTGGTGCGCTGCACCTCGTCGCTCTGATCGAGGCCGCGCTTCTTGGCCTCGGCCGCCAGCAGCTCGAACTTCACCAGCTCCTCGAGCAGCTCGCGGCGGCGCTCCGGGCTCTGGTAGCGCGCGCGCAGGTACGGGCTCTTGTCGGCGAGCTGCTCGGCAAAATCGCCGACGGTGATCGTCTTGTCGCCGATCACCACCAGCGCTTCGTCGGCCTGCTGCTTGGTGAGGCCGTGGCGCTTGGGATCCGACTTTTCCGGCGTGGGCTCGCGCTTGCCGCAAGCCAGCAGCAAGACGAGCCAGATCGCGTGACTAGCCCGCATGCGCTCGCTTCAGCGCTTCTTCTTGACCAGCTCGTCGATCTTCGAGTCGAGATCTTCGAACTCGAACGGCTTGTCGATGAAGGCATCCGCGCCGTACAGCGGCGAGGTCATCTCGTTCAGGCGCTCGCCGATGCCGGTCAGCATGATCACGCGCGTGTGCGCGAGCGAGGCGTCGTCGCGGATCGAGCGACACACTTCCCAGCCGCTCATGCCGGGCATCATCACGTCGAGCACCACCAGGTCCGGCTTCTTGGCGCGGGCGAGCTTGAGCGCCTCCTCGCCGTCGGAGGCCTGGTGAAGCTCGGACGCGCGCCCCTTCAGGTGGCCGACCACGAGTGCCAAAATGTCGACGTCGTCGTCGGCGACCAAGATCGAGATCTTTTCCGGGGCTTTCTTCGCCATCCGCGTTTCCTCCACTAGGCCGTCGAGTTGTAGCACAGAGCGCTGGGAATCAGCCTGGTTACAGCTCGCCGACGTCGCTCCCGAGCACGTAGGCCTCGCGCTCGCCACCGGTCAAGATGCGCGCGAAACGGCCCTCGCGTGCGAGCAGGCGCACGGCTTCCCCCTCGGCCAGCTCACCGAGCAGGGTCGCGCGGTCGTCCGGACCCTCGCGGACCTGCGCACCTTCGCGCACGATCAGCGCGCGCGTGCCGGCCTTGCCCCAATCGGCCTTGGCGCCCACGCCGAGCGCGGCCGTCAGCGCCAGCGCGGCGAACAGGGCGGCGCCGATGCCGAGCCCGAGCCGCACGCCCTCCACCCGCGCTGCCGGCAGCGCGAGCAGCAGCCCGACCGCGAGCCAGGCCGTGATCAGCAGGCCCCAGGCGAGCTGGTCGGCGCTGAAGAACGAGAACACCGCCTCGGTGAGCGGCGGCCGGTCGACCACGATCGCCTCGCCGCGCGCGCGGGCCTGGCGTTCGCCGAGGGTCTCGCGCGCGAGCCGCAGGCCGTCGCGTGCGGCGGCGTCGCCGGGGTCCAGGCGCAGGCTGCGCTGGAAGTAGCGGATCGCCTGGCCGTAGCGGCCGAGCGCACCGTATGTGCTGGCCAGGTTGAACGCCACGTCCGGATCGTCGATGCCGGCCTCGGTGAGCGCGCTGAACTCTTCGAGCGCGGCTTCGTGGTCGCCGCGCGCGAAGGCGGCGTTGCCACGCTTGAACACGTCTTGCAGCGAGTCCGCGTGCGCGCGTCCCGCGAACGAGAGCACGAGCAGGAGCGCGAGCAGCCTCATGCGGCCTCCCTGATCTTGGCGCGCGCGATCTGCGCGGTCGCCTCGCGCACCGCGGCCTGCGCCTGGCTCAGCTGGACCGCGCTCTGGCCCGCGGGATCGAAGCGCGCCGCCTCCAGCGCACCCAGCTGCGACATCACGCGCTGCTGCAGCTGCGGATCGAAGCCGCGCGCGCCCAGCAAGCCCTCCAGCGCGCGCGAGGTCATACCGCCGATCGGCTCGCCGAGCTTGAGCTCCAGCGCCTTCTTCAGCGCGCTCGCGAGCAGCCCGAGCGCCGCGCGCGCATCCCCCGTGGCGCCGGCCTGGGCGGCCTGCTCCAGCTTGTGGGTCACCTCGCGCTGGCCGGGCGTGTCGCGGCCGGCAGCGCGGCGCGCCTGCACGCGGCGGCGCAGGCTGCGACCGAGGAACGCGAGCGCGAGCAGCGCGGGCGCGGCGAGCACGCTCGGCCAGAAGAACCCCTCCTGGCTCAGCGGCGTGCTGCGCCGGCGCAGCGCGCTCTCCGGGCGCAGCGGGCCGAACTGCGGCGTCGCCTCCGCGCTGGTCGGCTTCTCGGGCTCGATCGCCTCGCCGCTGCCGGTGACGGTCAGCGTCAGCGGGTTGCTGCGCACGGTCTGGTAGGTCCCGCTCTGCGGATCGAAGGCGTCGACGATGAAGCTCGGCACGATCTGCGTGCCCGGCTGGCGCGGCAGGAGCAGCCAGCGGAAGGTGCGCTGGCCGCCGAGCCGATCGAGTGGGCTGGCGATCTGATCGTCGATCTGCGGCGCCAGCGTGTCGAGCCCGCGTACGCTCGGGTTGGGCAGGGTGAGGCCGCGCAGGTTGCCGCTGCCCTTCGCGACCACGCGCAAGGTGACGGCGTCGCCGACCTTGGCCTGCGCGGGCTCGAGCGTGGCCTCCAGCTGCAGCGCGCCGGTGTACGTGGGCGAGCCGGGGGAGGGCTGCGCGGGCAGCGGCAGCGCCTCCACGGCGACCTTGATGCCCTCGCGCTTGATCGGCTGGCTCGGTCCGTTGAACAGGTCGAACAGCGAGTTGCCGCCGCCGACCTCGATCGTGGGCGGGCCGATCTCCAGCGTGCCCGGGCGCAGCGGGAAGGCCGCGAACTTGCGCAGCACGAAGGCGTTGAACACGCGGCCGTTGACCTCCTGGCGCACGCCACCGAGCGAGCGCTGCATCGGCAACAGGTCGTGGGACCAGAAGCCGTCGAGCGTGGGCTCGCGTGAGATCTGCGGGCTGTCGGAGAGCTGGCCGCGCAGGTAGAGGTAGAGCGTGACGGTGACCTGCTCGCCGAGGTACGCGCGCTTCTTGTCGACCACCGTGCGCACGAACATCGTGTTGTCGAAGGTCGCGCCGTCGAGCGCGCCGTCGACCGGTGGGGGCTCGTTGCTGTTCTTGCGGATCAGCGCACCCACGTCGTTCAGGTTCTTGAGCGCATCGTCGACGCCCTGGATGCCGGCCGAGCCCGCGGGGTCGACGACCAGGATGGTGAGCGACCCGGTCGCGATGCGGCGGCCGCCGACGGTCATGATCGCGGGGCGGATCACGTGCGCGCCGGGCGCGTCCGTACGCAGCGTGAAGCCGTAGATGGTCTGCGACTGCGAGCGCTGACGCTGACCGCCGAAGCCGAAGCTGAACGAGAACGGGCGTGAGGTGCTGCGCCCGAGCAGCTCGAACTCGCCGAGGTCGGGCAGGTCGACCTTGTCCGGCTCGTCGCCGTCGGTCTGGATGCGCACCTCGATCGCGAACGGCTCGCCGACGGAGACGCGGTTGCTGCTCGCGCTCATCGTGATCTTCGGCTGCGCTTCAGCGCGCGCGGCGAAGAACCCGAGCAAGAGGACGACGAGCCAGCGCATCACCAGTCCTTTTCGATACGACGGGGGCGCTGGCGGGCGCGCTGGCGGGCGCGTTGCTTCTCGAGGTTCTCTTCGCCGGCTTCGAGTGCGTCGAGCGCGCGCTTCATGTGATCGGGCAGCTCGTTCGCCTCGGGCTGCTGCTGCGGCTGCTGCGGCTCGGGCTTCGCCTCTTGCGGCTCCGGCGGCGGCTGGCCGGCGTCACCCTGGCCGTCTTGCGGCTGGGGCTCGGGCTGGCCGGCGTCCTGCTCGTCGTTCTTGTCGCCCTGATCGCCTTCTTTGTCGTTGGGCTTGGGCGTGCCGGCGTCGCCGCTCTCGTTGGAGCCTGCGTCGGGCTGCTGCTGATCCTGATCCTTGTTCTGATCCTGATCCTGCTTGTCCTTGTCCTTGTCCTGCTCCTTCTTCTTCTCTTCTTCGTCCTTCTTCTTCTGCTCGCGCTTCTGCTCGTTGTCGACGAGGCGGCGCTTGGCGAGCTCGAGGTTCCAGGCGGCATCCGGGTTGTTCGGCTGCGCGCGCAAGGAGCCGCGCAGGGCGTCGATCGCCTCCTGCAGCATCTTGTTGGCGCCGTCGAGGTCCTCGGCCTTGCCGGCCATGTCGGCCTCTCTCATGAACGCGAGGCCCAGGTCGTAGAGGGCAGGGCCGCGCACGTCCTTCGGGGCGCTCGCGGCGCCGGCACGGCGGAAGGCCTCGCGGGCTTCGCCTAGCTTGTCCAAGCCCATGAGGGCGAGGCCGCGATCGAGCTGGACGGCGGGGTCGTTGGGGAGCTCGCGAGCCGCTTGATCGTAGGCCTCGAGGGCTTCCTGGTGTTGGCCCTTGGCGAGTGCCTCGTTGCCGCGCTCGACGGCGGAGCTCTGGGAGCGGAAGAGATCCCAGGCTCTTGCCGGTTGGGTCCACGTCGCGGTCGCCGTCAAGGTCAACGTCAACGCCCACGCCCGCGTCAACGGGGGTCTCATGTGCGCCTCCGGACGTACCAGGCTTCGGGGAGCAGGGCTTCGAGGAGGAGCAGTAAGAGCGCGGGCAGCAGGACCAGCGCGTAGCGGTCTTCGGCGATGCGGACCTTGCGGGCGCGGTTTTCTTCCTGCTTCATGCCGCGGGTCAGGGTCAGGATCTGATCGATGCCGACGGTGCCTTCCTTGGCGCGCAGATAGACGCCCTTGCCGACCTCGGCGATCTTCTTGAGCTGGACTTCGTTCTGCTCGGTGAGTGCGCTGAGCACGGGCTTGCCTCCCTCGTCGCGCACGTAGCCGGTCCAAGTTCCGTCGGGGGCGTAGGTGGGGATCGGCTCGCCAGTCTTGGAGCCGATGCCGATCACGAACACGCGCATGCCCGCCTCCGCCAGCTCCTGCGCGGCGCGCACGGGCTCGCCCTCGTGATCTTCGCCGTCGGTGAACAGCAGCACCACGCGCGAGCGCTTGCCGCGCTCGTCTTCCTTGTCGGCCGGGCTCGGCGTCTCGCCGCCGCCGCTCGCGCGCTCCAACAGGCGCTTGCTCGCCGTCAGTGCGCGCCCGATCGCGGTGCCGCCCACCGGCATGTCGTACGGGCCGAGGTCGCGCAAGAAGGTGTCGATGGCCGCGTAGTCCGTGGTCATCGGGAACTCCATCGTGTCGCCCGCGAACGCCACGATGCCCACGCGGTCGCCGGTCAGCGCGCCGAACAGGCGCGACAGCTCCAGCTTGGCGCGCTCGATTCGCGACGGCCGCACGTCTTTGGCGAGCATGCTCTTGGAGAAGTCGAGCGCGATCACGAAGTCGATGCCGCGCTTGCTGAGCACGCGCGTGTGGCTGCCGTACTGCGGCCCGGCCCAGGCGAAGATCGCGAGCGTGAGCCCGACCACGAACAGCACGCCGCGCACCGCGCGCAGGCGCGGTGAACGACCGCGCACGAGCCCGGCCACGGTGTTGGCCTGGCCCCAGGCCGCCACGCTGCGCTGGCGCGCGCGGTAGCCGTACACCAGCGCGGCCGCGATCACGGGCGTGAGCGCCAACATCCACAGCACCCAGGGCAGACGGAAGCTCACGGCCACCTCCGGAACACCAGCGTGCCGAGCAACGCCTCCAGCGCGAGCAGGAGCACCGCCGGGCCCACGAAGGCCGGGAACAGCTCGCCGTAGATCGCACCCGCGTCCTCGATCTCGCTGCGCTCCAGCGTGTCGAGGATGGCGTGGAAGCTCTGCTCGAGACCGGCGCGATCGCTGGCCAGGTAGAACTCGCCGCCCGTGCTCTGCGCCATCCGCTTGAGCAGCTCGGGGTTGACCGGGAAGTTGCCGCCGCCGAACAGCGGACGCCCGAACAAGTCGACGCCTTTCTGCACGGGCGCGTCGTCGCTGCGGCCCATCAGCACGGTGTAGAGCTTGGCGTTCATGTGCTTGGCGAAGTCAGCGGCCTCGTCGGGCGCGATGTTGCCGCTGTTGGAGTCGCCGTCGGTCAGCAGGATCACGACGCGGCTCTTGGCCTTCGACGTGCGCAGCCGGTTCAGCGCCACGCCGACCGCGTTGCCGATCGCGGTGCCGCGGCCCTCGATCATGCCGAGCTCCAGCTCGCTGATCGCGGTGCGCAGCATGTCCTTGTCGCTGGTGAGCGGCATCAGCGTGTAGGCGTCGCGGCCGAACACCACCGTGCCGATGCGGTCGTTGGCGCGCTTGCGGATGAACTCGTCGACCACGTACTTGGTGGCCTCGAAGCGGTTGGGCGCGATGTCCGAGGCCTGCATCGACAGCGACAGGTCGAGCGTGAGCACCATGTCGATGCCCTCCAGCTCGCTGCGCTCGCGCGCGTGAATGCTCTGCGGACCCATCAGCCCGAGCACACACAGCACGATCGCGCTGAAGCGCAGCGCGTACAGCAGCGGCTTGAAGCGCACGCGCCAGCCCACGGGCAACGCCGCCAGATCCTGGCCACGCGAGACCAGCAAGCGCGGCGCGCGCAGCTTGTCCCAGTACGCGCGCGACCAGACCACGAGCAGCGCACCGAGCGCGAGCACGCCGGCCCAGGGCCGCTCGAAGCGCATGCCCTCGCTGGAAGGCGGCACCGCGTAGGCATCCTGCAGCACGGTCACCACCAGGTACGCCGCGGGTAGCAGCACCACGATCACCCAGCCCCAGGGCGCGAGCTTCTTGATCATCGCGTCGCCTCGATCGGCATCGGCGGCAGCGAGGTGCCGCTTGGGGTGGTCGCCTTCACCAGCTGCAGCGCGCCGTTCCACAGCTCCTGCGCACGCTCGGCGTCAGGTGCCATGCGCGCGAACTTCACGAGGTCACACTCATCGAGCAGGGTCGAGAGCGCCGCCAGCTGGAGCGCGTGCGGGCGCCGCTTCTCCAGGATCTCCATCAGCTCGTGCGTGGTGCGCTCCAGGCCGTCGAAGCCGTAGCGGCGGCCGAGGTACTCGCGCACCGCGTCGCTCACGCCGTCGACGAACTGCTCGCCCTGCTCGGCGGCGAACAAGGTGTCGCGCGTCTGCGCCAGCTGCTCCAGCCGCTCGCGTGCGAGCTCCCACGGCGGCCGCGGCGGCGGCGGCGGCGCCACGGGCTTGGGCCGGCGCTTCACCCAGCGTGCGATCAACAACGTGGCGGCCGCGATCAGCGCCACCGCCAGCAGCGCGAGCCCGATCCAGGCCAGCGTGTAGTCGTCCTGCATCACGCTGATCGGCTGGCTGGCCGGCTTGGGCTCGGCGTTCGGCTCGTTCGCGATCAGCGAGCTCACGCGCAGCGACTGCGCGTCGGTGCTCGCGCTGCTCAGCTCGCCGTTCTGGCCGAGGAGGCGGATGTTGAGCTTCGGGATGTTCGCGTCACCGGCGTTGAGCGCGAGCAGGTCGAGCTCGTAGCTGGTGCGCGTGCGGGCGCCTTGCACCTCGGTCTTGAGGCGGCGATCGACGAGCTCGAGGCCGCCGAAGGATTGCTCGGGGAGGGAGGGCTCGATCGCGGAGGGGGCGTCGACGGTGATCAGGAGCTTGGCGAGGTCGCCGACCTTGAGCTCGGTCTTGTCGAGCTTGGTGGTGACTTGGAC
>DASUME010000084.1:0-6508 GCA_036277895.1 Polyangiales bacterium | reverse complement strand
CGTGTCGAGCTGCGCCTGCTGCGCGAGGGCGCCACTGAGCGCGGTGTAGATTCCATCTGCCATGTTACTGCCTACTTCCCTAGCGACGTTCGCAAGCGAGCCGTCGCGTCGCCGAGGATCTGACACACTCGGCTCTCCGTCACGCCAAGGATCTCTCCGATCTCAGCCAGCGTGCACTCTTCCTGGTAATACAGACCGAGCACCGTCTGCGTGCGCTCGGGCAACCGCTTGATGGCGGCCATCAGCTGCAACTTTAACTCGCGGCTCTCGAACTCTCCCTGCGAGTCCGCACCACCCGCGACGTCGTCCGGGTCGAGGGCTCCCAGGTTGGCGAGCGCAGGCGCACGCGACAGGTTCTCCGCAAGCTTGTGATAAGCCTCGAGGTCGAGCCCCAGCGCAGCCGCGACTTCGTGCTCTTCCGGCGCGCGTCCGAGCTCGTTCTCGAGCTTGCGCATCGCGCGGGTTACCTCACCCATCTGCCGGCGCCCGTGCCGCGTCAGCGCATCCTGCGCGCGCAGCTCGTCGAGGATGGCGCCCCGGATGCGCGACTCCGCGTAGGTCTCGAAGCGCGCCGCGTGGTTCGCGTCGTAGCCTTCGATCGCCTTCAGCAGACCTTCCGTACCCGCGCCGATCAGATCTCCCACGTCGACGTTCGGGGGCAACCGCCGCGCCAGACGAAACGCGAGCCGCCGCACGATCGGCAGCCCGCGCTCGATCAGCTCATCCCGCGGAGGACGCGGGACCGCGTAGCCGCCTGAGATGTGGGCGGCAGCATCTTTCATGCAGCCCTCGAGGGCTCGAGCGCGAGCAAGCGCTGTACGATCGACTGGATCGCACGCGCAGCGATGCCATCCGGGCTCTTGAGCAAGAACGGACTGCCCGAGGCTGCACCCATACGAACGACTTCATCACGCGGCACGCATCCAAGATACGTGAGCTCGGTGGTGAGGAAGCGCCTGATCAAGCCGCGCAAGGTGTCGTGCAGCTCCGCGGCCTGGGACTCCGAGTTGACCTGATTCGCCACGAAACGAATGGTCTCCACGCCGCCGCGCTTGGCCAACACCTTCACCATCGCGTATGCGTCGCGCATCGATTGGGGGTCCGGTGTTGCGACCAGGATTACTTCGTCTGCACTGGCTGCGAACGAGACCGAGCTCGAGTTGATGCCGGCGCCGGTGTCGGTCAGCAGGATGTCGTAGTTCTGCGCGCACTCGTCGATCGCGTTGGTCAGGTTGTCGCGGTCGGCGGGCGTGAGGTTCGCCATCTCGTAGCGGCCCGGGCAGGCAGCCAGCAGGCGCAAGCCGCACGGACCCTCGATCACGATGTCATCCGGCGTGCGCTTGCCTTCCAGCACGTCCTGGAGCGTGTATTCGGGCTTCACGCCGAGCGCGAGGTCGAGCCCGGCCAGGCCGAGGTCCGCATCCATCATCAGCGTGCGCAAGCCACGTTGCGCGAACGCGACGCCCAGGTTCGCGGCCAGCTGCGTCTTGCCCACTCCACCCTTACCGCTCGTGATCGCGAGCGAGAGACGAGGCGACTGGCCACGAGAGACGGCGACGCGCGGGGCCGTGTCCCAGCTCGGCGAGTTCTGCCGCAGCCCTGCTGCCTGATCTCCCTTCAGCATCACTGAACCTCCTCGCCGCACAGCACCTTGGAAAGACTCTCTGCAGAAGCCGCCTCGATGTCTTCGGGAACGCGCTGGCCGTTCGTGAAGTACGAGAGCGGGAGTCCGCTGTGGACGTATGCAGCAAGCACGCCGCCGCAGAAGTCCGCTTCATCGAGCTTGGTGACCACCAGACGTGAGGGAGACGACGCACTCTGACGTTCGATGGTGGTCCTCAGCTCGTTCTCGCGCATCGACGCCGGAACACACAAGTGCACCTCCACCATCTCGCCCGCCCCGCGCAGCGTGTCGGCGGTCTGCTGAATGCCGACCATGTCCTTCGGCGAGCGGCCCGCGGTGTCGACCAGGATCAGGTCCGCGCGCGACAGCCGGCGCAGCGCGCGATCGAAGCCCTTCGCGTCGTTCGCATTTTCCATCGGGATGCCGATGAGATCCGCGTAGCGCTGCAGCTGCTCGGAGGCGCCGACGCGGAACTGGTCGAGGCAGATCAGGCCCACGCTGCGGCCATCGACCAGCGAGGCGACGGCCGCCATCTTCGCGACCGTGGTAGTCTTGCCGACACCGGTCGGACCGACGACGGCGCGCACACGTGCACGGCCGCTCTCGGCGAACTGCACCTCGGACTTGAGCGCGGTCGCGAGTGAGTCGACCAGCGTGGAGTTGCCCTCACGAAGCTCACGGCGCACAAGCATCGACAAGGTGCGCGCGGCGTTCATTGGCACTCCGCTGTCAAGGAACCGACGCTCGAGGGATCCCGCGCGCGCGTCGGCTGCCGTCTGCGAGAGCTTGTCTGCATTCTTGCGATCCAACTGGCCCATAGGCGCTGCGATTACCTCCACCGACAGAGCAAACCCGTTGCTCGAACGCTCTCGCACTTCACGCGACGACAAGATGACGGCATCCGCACCCATCTCGCGCTTGATGCGCGCGAGAGCCTCACCCATGTGCTTGGCCTTGTAGGTTCGTTCGAGCACTTGCTGCCGTCTCCTGGTCACACGGTCACCACGCCCAGCGTGCGAACCGTAGTTTTGCCGTCGATCTCGCGATACGAGAGTACCGACAACCCAGGCACCCTTCGTGCCAAGAACTCAGATACGTTGCGCCTAACATCTGCTGCGCAGATCAACACCGGCGGTGTAGCGAGACCTGCAAATCCGCGCGCCGCGGAGTCAAGCGAGCTGAGCAGACGCTGGGTTCCTGACGCATCCGGGAAGCCATGACGGAACGCTTCTTCTGCGCGCGGATCGAGCACCAGCGCGGCGACCTTCCCTTCTTCGGACACGAAGCGCGCGGTGATCTGGCGCGCGAGTCGTGAGCGCACCAGCTCCGAGAGCACGACGGTGTCCTTGGTCTCGCGCGCGTGATCACAGAGCGACTCGAAGACCGAGCGCAGGTCGCGCACCGACACGCCCTCCTTGAGCAACAGCCGCAAGACCTTGATCACCTCACCCAGGCTGAGCAGGTTCGGGATCAGCTCGTCCACGAGCTTCGGCTCGCGGCGTGCAAACAAGTCCACCAGCTCTTGCGCCTCCGTGCGACCGAGCAAGTCAGGCGCTGCGCTGCGCAGCATCTCGGTGAAGTGCGTCGCCGCGACGGTCGCGGGGTCGACCACCGTGTAGCCGTACGACTCCGCCAGCTCACGATCGGTCTGGCTGATCCAGCGCGCCGGCAGGCCGAACGCGGGCTCGGTGGTGTTCTCGCCGTTCAGCGGCGGCGCGCTGCCGGTGGGATCCATCGCCATCAGCTTGTGCACGCGCAGCTCGCCCTTGCCGATCTCGTTGCCGGACAACATCAGCCGGTACGCACCCGGACGCAGGCGCAGGTTGTCGCGGATGTGCACCGCCGGCACGATGATGCCGAGCTCGGCGGCGAGGTTGCGCCGGATCGCCGACACGCGCTCGATCAGCTCGCCGCCCTGCTGTTGGTCGACCAGCGACACCAGGTCGTAGCCGACCTCCAGCTCGACCAGCTCGACCGGCAGCATCTCCTCGATGCGCTCGCGCTCAGTGGGCTCGTGCTTCTTGTCGCCCGCGCCCGCCTTTGGGGCGGCACCTGGAGCCCCGGCAGTGGCCGTCGCGCCGTCGCCCAGCAGGTTGGCGCGCGCACCCCACAGGATGGCGCCAGAGAGCGCGAAGAAGGGCAGCATGGGCATGCCCGGCAAGAGGCCGATTACGCCCAGGATGCCGGCGGTGATCTGCAGCGCGTTCTTGCGCTGGCTCAGCTGCTTGATCAGCACCGGCGACAGCTCGGTGGCGAGCGAGGCGCGCGTAACCATCACCGCGGCGGCGGTGGACACCAGCAGCGCGGGGATCTGCGAGACCAGCCCTTCACCGACCGCGAGGATGGTGTACGTGGCGGCCGCGTCGCCGGCCGACATCTCGTGCTGCACCATCCCGACGATGAAGCCGACGATGATGTTGATGCTGGTCATCAGCACGGCGGCGATCGCATCACCGCGCACGAACTTGCTGGCACCGTCCATGGCGCCGAAGAAGTCCGACTCCTGCTCGACCTCCTTGCGGCGCAGCTTGGCGACGTCCTGGTCGATCGCGCCCGCGGCGAGCTCGGCGTCGATCGCCATCTGCTTGCCGGGCATGGCGTCCAGCGCGAAGCGTGCGGACACCTCCGCCACGCGGCCGGCGCCCTTCGTGATCACCACGAAATTGATCACGATCAGCAAGACGAACACCGTCGCGCCGACGATGTAGTTGCCGCCGATCATGAACTCGCCGAAGGCGCGGATGATCTCGCCCGCTGCCTCGGTGCCATCGGCTCCGTGCAGCAGGATCAGCCGCGTGGAGGCCACGTTGAGCGACAGGCGCAGCAGCGTGATGAACAGCAGGATGCTCGGGAACGCCGACAGGTCCAGCACGCGCGACACCTGCAGCGACACCAACAGCAGCGCCAGCGACAACGCCATCGAGACCGCGAGCAGCAGATCCAGCAGCAGCGAGGGCAGCGGGATCACCATCATCAACACGATGCCCACCAGCACCAGCGGCAGGATCGACGCCACCAGCGAGCTGCTCTTGGCCAGCGTGGGCGAGACGGCCGTGCTCATCAGCGAACTCCCGCCTTGAGGCGCATCACCTGCGCGATGATCTCCGCCACCGCGCGGTACAGGTCGGGCGGGATCGGCTTGCCCGGCTTACCCACCTTGTAGAGCGCCCGCGCGAGCGGACGGTTCTCGATGATCGGCACGCCCAGCTTGCGTACTTCCTTGCGCATCTTCATCGCCGCGTCGTCGACTGCCTTGTTGAGCATCATCGGCACGGCGTCCTTCTCGGGGTCGTAGCGAAGCGCGATCGCGAAGTGGGTCGGGTTGGTGATCAGCACGGTGGCCGTCTTGAGGTCGCCGGCCCTGGCCTGGGCGATGATCTCGCGGCCGCGGCGTCGGATCTGCGCCTTCACGTGCGGGTCCGCCTCCTGCTGCTCGTGCTCTTCCTTCTGCTCCTGCTTGGTCTGCTTGGTGTCCTCCTTGAACTTGTGCGAGGCCAGGTAGAAGTCGACCGCGGCGACCAGCACGAACATCGCCGCGCCCCACATCAAGGCCTTGGCCGCGACCTCGGCCACGGTGCCTGCGGCGGTGCGCGAGTCCACGGCGCCGAGCACGAGCAGGGTCGGCAGCGCGCCCTCGATCAGCTTCCACATCACGATCCCGACGGCGCCGATCTTCAGCAGCTGCTTGCCCATCTCGGTCGCCATCTCCTTGCTGGGCAGGAGCTGCATCAGCCTGGAGGTGGGGTCGAGCCGCTCGAGCTTGGGCATCGCCAGATCGATCTTGAACATGCCCTTGGTCTGCGCCATGCCGGCGACGAACGCGGAGAGCGCGGCGACTGCGAGGATCGGCAGCATGCCGGCGAGCGCCGCGAGCGAAGCGCGCACTGCCTGATACGGGTCGCGATGATCACTGAGCCGAAAGGCGCGCAGCGCGAGGTTCGTGATGTCGATCCCCATCTGCCCGGTCATCACCAGCATCGTGGCGGTGGCACCGAGCATGGCCGCAGCCGAGACGACATCGTGCGACTGGGCGACCTTGCCCTCCTCGCGCATCTCGTCCTGTTTGTGCTCGGTGGCTTCCTCTGTTTTGGACTCTTTGTCCTCGTCGCTCATCGGGAGCCTCCCGCGAGCAGCTGCGCGAGCGTGTCCGGCATGGTGGCGATGGTGTTGGCCATGCCCTGCGCGACCTGCGGTGCGGACGCGACCAGGATCAGCGCGCCCACGCTGACCGCTACGCCGAAGGTCAGCGAGAAGATCTGCACCTTGGGCGCGGCGCGCGAGACCAGCGCCATGCCGAGCTGCGAGATGAACATCGTCCCCACCACCGGAGCCGCGATTCGCAAGCCCTGTGCCACGATCTTACTTCCGAGGCCCAGTAAGGTATCCGTCTGGAAGCTCGCAAAGTGTGTCGCCGGCGGTGCCGCCACCAGGCTTGCGGACAGCGCCTGGATCACGACGTGGTGGCCGTGCAGCACGAAGAAGATCAGCACCGCGACGTAGCTGAGCAGGCTGGTGGTGGGAACACCCTCGCTGTTGAAGAGCGGGTCGATCTGGTTCGCGAAGCCCAGGCCCATCGCGTTGCCGGCCAGCGTTCCAGCCGCCTCCGCGGACGCCAGCGTCACGCGTGCCGTGAGCCCGAGCGCCGAGCCGACCAGGAACTCGGAGCCCGCGTAGCCGAGCAGGATGAACGGATCTTCCGCGAGCGTGGGCGCGGCGTGCAGCGCGGGCAGCGTGATCACGAACGCGAGGATGAAGCTCAGCGCGCCGCGCACGGTGGCCGGCGCGACCTCGCCGAACGGCGCCGGCAGCAGCGCCAACACCATCGCCACGCGCAGCGACACCAGCGCCAGGAATGGCGCGATCCGCAGCCCCTCGGCGATCAGC
>DASUME010000083.1:0-5201 GCA_036277895.1 Polyangiales bacterium | reverse complement strand
CGCCCACCGTGTGCTCACCCAACTGCTTGATCGAGTCCGGAAGGACGAGGTCCTTCTTGTCGACCGTGTGGCCCTTGGTCGCGAGTGCCTCGGCCACGTCCTTGGACGTCACCGAGCCGTAGAGCTTGTCGCCCTCGCCCGCCTGGCGCGTGATCTCGACCGACACGCCGTTGAGCTGCGTCGCCTGCGCCTGCGCGCTGGTCTTTGCCTTGGCGGCGCGCGCGATCGCGACGCGCTTCTGCTCTTCGATCACCTTGGCCGCACCCGCGGTCGCGAGCGAAGCCTTGTTGCGCGGGAGCAGGAAGTTGCGAGCGTAGCCGGCGCGCACGCGCACCAGCTCGCCCACGGCACCTAGATGCTGAACGTCTTCACGGAGGACAACGCGAACGTGTGCCATCGGCTCACCCCTTCACGGTGTACGGCAGCAAGCCGAGGTTACGGGCGCGCTTGATCGCCGACGTGAGCGCACGCTGCTGCTTGGCCGTGAGGCCGCTGATGCGGCGCGGCGTGATCTTGCCGCGGTCGGTCAGGAAGTAACGCAGCTGCTGCGGGTCCTTGTGATCGAAGATGAAGCCAGCTTCGAGCGTGAACGCCGGAGGGCGCTTCTTGCCCGCGCGGCGACGACGCAACCCAAGCGGGTCGTCGTTGCGAACGCGGCCGCCGCCGTCTCCGCCGTCGTTGTCCTGCATGTCGTCGCGATCACTCATGACTCACCTCGTGCGCCGCCGCCCACGGGCGCGTCCAGATCCGGCACGTCGTCGTCGGCATCGGGCTCGCCGATGTCGTCTTCGACGACCTGCTTGCGGTGCGCGGACGGCACCAGGCCGAGGCGCTGCTCGAAGCTGAGCTCCTCTTCCGGCTCCGCTGCGGTGACGGGCGCGAACTTCACGTCTTCCGGATCGACAGCGACCTCGGAGTTGTCGAGCGTCGCGTTGAGCAGGTTGCTCTGGTAGCGAAGCACGCTGTCGGCGATGCGCAGGTTGCGCTCGATCTCGGCCACGACGCCCGGCTTCGCGATGTACTTCGCGTACACGAAGATGCCGCGCGTGTTGCGCTTGATCGGGTACGCCAGCTTGCGACGACCCCAGTTGTCGAGCTTCGTCAGCTTGCCGCCGAAGTTGCCGACCACTTCATTCACCTTGGCGTTGATACGCTCCGCCTCGGCGTTGTCGGCATTCGGAGCGAGGACGTAAACGACCTCGTACTCGCGGAGCCGCTCTACTGCTGCTGTAGCCATACGATTCAGTCTCCTCACGGACTGTGCGGCACCGGCTCGAGCCCGGTGCGAGGAGCGGCGCTGCACCATGCAGGCGCCGTTGCTTCGACGCGCTTACTTTTTAGGGCGCGCGTTGAAGGCGTTCATCGCTTGCGCGATGCCCTTGTCGAGCACGGTGGCCACGCCAAGGGCCGCGTGGTCTAGCACATCCGGCAGCGTTGACCGCTCCAGGGCCGAAAAATCGCCCAGCACGTGGCTCACCACGGCGTCGCCGCCGGTGTCGTGGCGGGGCCGGCCGATGCCGATCCGGAGCCGGCCGAAGCCGTCGCCGCCGCAGTGTTGCACCATGGATTTCAAGCCGTTGTGGCCTGCCGTACCGCCGCCGACCTTGAGCCGGTCGTCGCCGAACACCAGGTCCAGCTCGTCGTGCAGCACCAGCACGTCCTTGAGCGCGACCTTGAAGAACTTCATGGCCGCCTGCACGGACTCGCCGCTCAGGTTCATGAAGGTCATCGGCTTGAGCAGCACGACGTCCGGCGTCGCGACACGCGCGAACTCGCCGTTGAACTTCTCGCGGAACGCGGGCGCCTTCAGGCGCTCCGCCACGCGGTCGACCGCCATGAAGCCGACGTTGTGCCGGTTGTTCTGGTACTTCGCGCCCGGATTGCCGAGCCCCACTACGAGCAACATATGTTCTTCTCGCGTGAGGCTCGAGGCATTACTTCTTGCCGGCCGGCTTCGCGGCGGCCTTGGCGGCGGGCGGCGGCGTGGTGTTGCCCGTGCCCGGGGCGCCCGGGGTGCCCTCTTCTTCGGCGATGATCTTGCGCTCGGTGGTCACGGACACGACCGCGCGATCCTCGGGCAGCACGATCTCGCCGTGCTCCAGCACGACGTCCTTGGCGCGGATCGACTCGAGCATGTCGAGGTTCTCCACGTTCAGCACGATCTCTGCCGGAACCTTGTCGGGCGTGACGCGCACGGGCAGCGTGCGGAACAGCTGGCGCAGCTCGCCGCCCTTGACCACGCCCTTGGCGCGACCGGTGGTCTTGAGCGGGACCTCGTACGTGGCCGGCGTCTCCAGCGACACGCGGTAGAAGTCCGCGTGCCGGATCAGGCGCGAGACCGGGTGCACGTCGAGATCCTTGATCGTGGCAAACTGCTTCTTGCCGCCGATCTCGATCTCGAGGAGCTGGTTCTTCGCGAACGGACCCGTCAGGGCCTTCGTGAGCGCGAGGGGATCGAGCGTGATCGCCTCCGTCTCACCGCCAGGCCCATACAGCACCGCCGGGATCTTCCCCTGAAAGCGGAGCTGACGTGCCGGCCCCTTTCCGCGCAAAGTGCGGACCTCAGCCGATAACGTCTGCTTTTCCATGTTTCTTTTCTCTCCTCACACGAACAACGAACTCACGGAGTCGCCGTTGTGGATGCGCTTGATCGCTTCACCCAACAGCCGGTCGACGCTGAGAACCTTGAATTTGCCCGTCGCGCGCGCCGCGGCGCTGAGCGGGATGGTATCGCTGACGACCACTTCGTCGAGCACGGACGCGATGATGCGCTCGACGGCCGGACCGCTGAGCACACCGTGCGTGGCGGCGGCGCTGACGGTGCGCGCGCCCTGATCCTTGAGCGCCTTGGCGCCGTTGGTGAGCGTGCCTGCGGTGTCGATCATGTCGTCGATGATCACGCAGTCGCGGCCCTCGATGTCGCCGACGATGTTCATCACCTCGCTCACGTTCGCGCGCTCACGGCGCTTGTCGATGATCGCGAGGTCGAAACCGAGCCGCTTGGCGTACGCGCGCGTGCGCTCCACGCCACCGGCATCCGGCGACACGAACACCGGCTTCTCGTTGTTGTAGCGACCGCGCAGGTACTCGAGGAACGGCGGCATCGCGTACAGGTGGTCGAACGGGATGCTGAAGAAGCCCTGGATCTGGCCGGCGTGCAGATCGACCGAGACCACTCGCTGCACGCCCGCGGCCGTGAGCAGATCCGCGACCAGCTTGGCGGTGATCGGCGTGCGCGGCGCGACCTTGCGGTCCTGGCGCGCGTAGCCGTAATACGGGATCACCGCGGTGATCGAGCCTGCCGAGGCGCGCTTGAGCGCGTCCACGATGATCAGCAGCTCCATCAGGTTGTCATTGGCGGGAGCACAGGTGGGCTGCACCACGTAGACGTCGACCCCGCGCACGTTCTCCTGGATCTCGGCGAAGATCTCGCCGTCCGAGAAGCGCGCCACGCGTGCGCGGCCGAGGGGTAGCTCGAGGTAGTCCGCGATCTGGGCGGCCAACGGTTGGTTGGCGCTCCCCGAAAAAATGCTGATCGACTTGAACATCGCCCGGCCTCGTGACGACCCCTCGCGCGCGCTTCCGAAGGCGGCGGACCGGGCCGAGAAATTGGGTCGCGATCGCTAGCACACGAGACCGCTCGGTCAACGTATCGCCCCGTGGGCGTCGCGGCCGCGAACGGCGATTGCCAACTGGCCCAAGTTCGCCATAAATCCGCCAACGTGGGACGTAAAGACTTCGTCGACTGGGTGCGCGGCTTGGCGGTGATCGCCATGGTGGTGTGGCACACGGCCGACGGTTGGTTGACGCCGTCGGTGCGGGGCGGGGGGAGCTGGTCGTGGCTGCGCTTCGTCGGCGGGCTGGCCGCGCCGAGCTTCCTGTTCCTGGCAGGCGTGGGCGCCGCGCTCGCCGCCCGACCCGAGCGCCGCGAGCGCACGAGCGCGCTGGTGGCCAGCGCGCGCGGCCTCGAGATCATGCTGCTCGGCTACGCACTGCGCTTTCAGACCTGGCTGATCGATGCGGCCGCGCTGACGCACCTCCACCTCGCGCGCAGCTTCGTCCCGCTCGGCCTCGGCTACGGCGCGCTGTTCGTGAGCCTCCGCATGCTGAGGAAGGGCGATCGACGCGCGCGGCAGTGGGCGCTGCTTGGAGCGCTGGGCGTGCTGCTCGGCCTCGCGCAGGTGCCGTGGCTCGCGCCAGGGCGCCTGCCGCGCCTGCTTCAGGTCGACGTGCTGCAAGCGATCGGTGCCTCGCTCGCGCTGCTCGCGCTCGGCGAGCAGCAAGCACGCTTGCTCCAGCGACCGCGGCTGCTGATCGCGATCGGCGCGCTGGTCGCGCTCGGCACCCAGCCGATGTGGTCGCTGCTGCCGGGCCTTTTGCCGGTGCCGCTGGCCGCGTACTTCGGTCGCTGGGAGCCCACGGTCGGTGCGCCGCCAGCGGCGTTGTTCCCCCTGTTTCCGTGGTGCTCGTACGCCTTCTTCGGCGCCGCCTTCGGGACCATGCTGCGCGTGCGCGCGGGCTTCGAGCGCTTCGTGATCGCCGCGGGTCTGATCGGCGCTCTGCTCGCGCTCGCGACCAGCGAAGCGCACCACGTGGTGCAGGCGGCGATCGCCTCGATGCCCTGGACGGTGCACCCCTTGCGCGTGGCGTTTCGGGTCGGCTTGGTGCTCGTCCTGCTGCTCGCGGGTTGGCTCTGGAGCGCAAATGGCAGGGGTAGCGCGCTGATCTCGTGCGGCCGCGCGTCGCTCCGTATCTACTGGGCACATCTGCTCGTCGCCTACGGGGTGCTCGGACATCCGTGGCAAAAGCGTCTCTTTATGGGAGAGTGGGCCGCGCGTCTCGCCCTGCTGCTGGCCCTGCTGTGGCTGCTGTCGCGGGTCGGTGGCGTACCCGCAGTACCACGCAAAGCCGAAGCTCCTCTTTGATCCCCTCGATCTCTTGCTCGACGAGATCCCGTCGGACCCTGTTGCGAAGGAAGATTCATGGACCGCCGCGCCGCCGTGCTGCTGCTTACCGAGAGCCCCGACTTCGAGTCCACCTGGACCGCCGCCTGCCGCGACTTCGATCTGCCTACGACGCGCGCCAGCTTTGCCGAGCTGGCTGGTGAACCCCCAGCCGCCGTCGTGATCGACGGCGCGACCGCCGTGCAGCCGCGCGGCATGTTGCTCTCCGCGTTGGCGCGTGCGCGCGCGGCAGGCGCC
>DASUME010000082.1:0-15198 GCA_036277895.1 Polyangiales bacterium | reverse complement strand
GTGAAGCTGTTGATGTTGCGGATCACCTCGGGGATCGGGATCGAGCCCACCACGCCGATGGTGTTGGTCTTGGTCATGCCGCCCGCGACCACGCCGGCCATGTACGCGCCCTCGTAGGTGCGCGAGTCGTACACGCGCATGTTCTTCGCGGTCTTGTAGCCGGTGGCGTGCTCGAACTTCACGTCCGGCGTGTCCTTCGCGACCCGCAGCATCGGCTCCATGTACCCGAACGTGGTGCCGAAGATCAGCGTGTTGCCCTGGCCCACGAGGTCGCGGATCACGCGCTCGGCGTCCGCAGCCTCCGGCACGTTCTCGACGAAGCTGGTGAGCACCTTGTCGCCGAACTCGCTGACGACCTCCTTGCGGCCGCGGTCGTGGGCATACGTCCAGCCGGCGTCGCCGACCGGGCCGACGTACGCAAACGCGACCTTCAGCGGCCCCTTGGTGGCCGTGACGGCCTCCGTCTTCGGAGCCTCCGCTGCGGGGGCGTCACTCTTGGAGCACGCGATCGCAAACACGCACAGCAACAACGAACGCAGCTTCATGCAGCCTCCATCAAGAACCGGGAACGAATGCTTTGCCGAGGGACGCGGGCATGTTGATGCGGATGAAGCCGGGCTTGCGCGAGATCAGCACCAACACGAAGATCGTGACCAGGTACGGCAGCATGCTCAGCCACTGGCTGGCGACCTGCACGCCGAGCCCTTGCAGGTGGAACTGCAGCATGGTGACGCCGCCGAACAGATACGCGCCGAGCAGCACGCGGATCGGACGCCAGGTGGCGAACGTGGTGAGCGCGAGCGCGATGAAGCCCTTGCCGGCGACCATGCCCTCCACCCAGAGCGGCGTGTAGATCGTGGACAGGTACGCGCCCGCGACGCCACACAGCGCGCCGCCCAGCACCACCGCGAGCAAGCGCAGCCGCTGCACCGGGTAGCCGAGCGAGTGCGCCGACTCGGGCGACTCGCCGAGCGCGCGCAGCACCAGCCCGGTGCGCGAGCGGTAGAGCAGCCAGGTCAGGAAGAACGTGAAGGCCACGGTGAGGTACACGAGCCCGTGCTGGCGGAACAGCGCCGGCCCGAAGAACGGGATGTCGCGCAGCAGGGGGATGCCCGTGACCGGCGGCAGCGAGAGCTTCTCCTGCGTGTACGGCACGCCGATGAAGGCCGACACGCCCGCGCCGAACAGGCTCATCGCCAGACCCGCGGCGTACTGGTTCGCGTGCAGCCAGATCACGAGCCAGCCGAACATTACCGACATCAGCGCGCCCGCGAGCGCGCCCACCGCGAACGCGGCCCACGCGCTGTCCGTGTGCACCGCGGTGGCGAAGCCGCCGACGGCGGCGATCAGCATGATGCCCTCGGCGCCCAGGTTCAGGATGCCGGCGCGCTCGTTGATCAGCAGCCCGAGGCTGGCGATCGCGAGCACGGTGCCCGCGTTGAGCGTGGCGGCGATCAGCGCGGCGAGCTCGTTCATTCGGCGGCTCCCTTGGCGGCGAGAGGCGGCGCGATCACCGGGGGTGCGGTCCGGATCAGGCGCAGCTTGTGGTTCACCAGCGTGTCCGCGGCGAGCAGCGTGAACAGCAGGATGCCCTGGAACACGCTGCTGATCGCCTTGGGCAAGCCGAGCCGCGACTGCGCGAGCTCGCCGCCGATGTAGAACAGGCTCATCAGCAGCGCGCTGAACACCACGCCGATCGGATGCAGACGACCGACGAAGGCGACGATGATCGCCGCGAAGCCGTAGCCCACCGGCACGTACGGCGTGAGCTGATCGAGCGGCCCCGCGATCTCCAGTGCGCCGGCGAGACCTGCGAGCCCACCCGAGATCAGCAACGCGATCCACAGGCTCTTGCGCGTGGAGAAGCCGGCGTAGCGCGCGGCCGCGGGCGCCATGCCCACCACCAGCAGCCGGAAGCCGGCGAAGGTATGGAAGATGAACAGCCACGCTAGGACCACGATCGCGAGCGCGAGCGGCGCGCCCCAGTGCACGCGGTAGCCGCTGATCATCGCGGGCAAGCCCGCGCCGGACGCGAACGAGATCGTCTGCGGGAAGTTGAAGCCCTCGGGATCCTTCCAGGGCCCGTAGACGAGGTAGCCGAGCAGCATCTCGGCCACGTAGACCAGCATCAGGCTGACCAGGATCTCGTTGGCGTGGAAGCGATCCCGGAGGAACGCGACGATGCCGCTCCAGAGCATGCCGCCGGCGACGCCGGCGAGCAGCACCAGCACCACGTACAGGCCGCTGGTCTCCTCCGTGGCGTGCAGCGAGACGCCGCTCGCGAAGATCGCGCCCAGGATGTACTGGCCCTCGGCGCCGATGTTCCAGACGTTCGAGCGGTAACAGACCGAGAGGCCGAGCGCGACCAGCGCCAGCGGCGTGGCCTTCACCGCGAGCTCGGACCAGCCGGCGGCGTTCTTGAGCGGCTCCACGAAGAACATGCTGAGCGCCTTGCCCGGATCGGTACCGAGCACGACGAACAACAACGTGCCGAGTACGATCGTGGCGGCGAGCGCGATCAACGGCGTGATCATCGCCATCGTGCTCGATGGAGTGGGACGCGTCTCCAGCCGAACCCTAACCATGTGCGACCTCCGCTGCGCCGGGCCAGGCGCCGCTCATCCACACGCCCACCTGCGCCACCGTGGCGTCCTCGATGGGCAAGCTCGGCGAGAGCTTGCCGCCCGCGATCACGAACAGGCGATCGCTGAGCTCGAACAGCTCCTCCAGCTCCTCGCTGATCACCAGCACCGCGCAGCCCGCGTCGCGCAGCGCGAGCAAGCCGGCGCGGATCTGCGCCGCGGCGCCCACGTCGACGCCCCAGGTGGGCTGCGACGCGATCATCACCATCGGCTTGGCCTCCAGCTCGCGCCCGACGATGAACTTCTGCAGGTTGCCGCCGCTGAGCGAGCGCGCGGCGGCGCCGGGGCCATCCGCCTTGACGCGGAAGCGGCTGATCAGGCCGGTGGTGTTCTCGACCAGGTCCTTGTTGCGGATCAGGCCGAACCTGCCGAGACACTCGCCGCGCGTCAGCAGCGTGTTCTTGGCCAGCGCGAGCGGCGGCACGGCCCCGCGGCCGAGGCGCTCCTCCGGCACCACGCGCATGCCCTGCATGCGTCGTACGTGCGGCGACACCCCGCCGATCGCCTTGCCGAACAGCTTCACGGTCTCACCGTTGGTGCGCGGATCTTCGCCGGACAGCGCGGCGACCAGCTCTTGCTGGCCGTTGCCGGACACGCCCGCGATGCCGACGATCTCGCCCGGGTGCACCGAGAGCGCGATCTCCTTGAGCGTGGTGCCGTATGGATCGGCGCTCGCCAGCGACAGGCCGCGCACCTCGAGCGCCGCCGGCTTCTCCTGCGCGGTCTTGTTCGGCGTGCGCGTGAGCGCCTGCGGCTCTTCGCCGACCATCAAGCGTGCGAGGCCCGCGTTGTCGTGCTTGGTGGGATCGATGTCGGTGCCGGTGACGCGGCCGCCGCGCAGCACGGTGCAGCGTGAACAGAGCGCGCGCACCTCATCGAGCTTGTGGCTGATGTAGACGATCGAGGTGCCCTCGCTGGAGAGCTGGCGCAGCGTGACGAACAGCCGCTGCACGGCCTGCGGCGTGAGCACGGACGTGGGCTCGTCGAGGATCAGCAGCTTGGGGTCGGTCATCAGCGCGCGCGCGATCTCCACACGCTGGCGCTCGCCGACCGACAGGCTGTGCAGGGGACGGTTCGGGTCGAGCTCGATGCCGTACTCGGTGGCGAGCGTCTTCAGGCGCGCGTTCACCTTGGGCAGCGTCATGTCCGTAGGCAGGCCGAGCAGCACGTTCTCGGCCACGGTCAGGCTCTCGAACAGGCTGAAGTGCTGGAACACCATCGAGACGCCGAGCGCGCGAGCCGCACGGGGGCTGGCGATCGACACCGGCTGTCCGTTCCAGCGCACCTCCCCCTTGTCGGGGCGCACGGAGCCGTAGATGACCTTCATCAGGGTCGACTTGCCGGCGCCGTTCTCACCCAGCAGGCCGTGGATCTCGCCCGGCAAGATGGTGAGTGAGACGTCGTTGCTGGCGACGACCGAGCCGTAGGCCTTGGTGATGCCGGAGAGGGCGAGGCGAGGTGGTGACATGGCGGCTGTGTATCGCTATGCCCGACCGCCTTTTCGCCCTCGTTTCACCGACGGGTCTTCGCTGCCCGTGCCCCTGCCCCTGCCCCTGCCCCTGCCCCGAGTTCTTAAACGCCAAAGCCCCCACCCAGAGCGGGCAGGGGCAAGGGCACGGGCAGGAGAGAGCTTACGCCTGGGCGTAGAGCTCGATGACGAGCTGGACGTCGGCCGGGAACGGGATCGCGGTCTCGTCCGGCACGCCCGTGACGGTCACCGTGAACTTGGCGGCGTCGACGTTCAGCCAGGAGGAGTCCCAGCGGCGCTGCTCGGAGAGCGCGATGCCGAGCGTGATCGGGTCGATCTTCTGCGACGACTCACGGACCGTGAGGACCATGCCCGGCTTCACGAGGAAGGAGGGGATGTCCACGCGGCGGCCGTTGATCAGGATGTGGCCGTGGTTGACCAGCTGACGGGCGGCCGGGATCGAGCGGGCGAAGCCCGCGCGGAACACGACGTTGTCGAGGCGGCGCTCGAGCAGCTCGATCAGCTTGGTGCCGGTGTTCTGCTTGCTGCGCACGGCGGACTGGAAGGTCTTGCGCATCTGACGCTCAGACAGACCGTAGTTCATACGGATCTTCTGCTTTTCCTTCAGACGCTTCCCGTACTCAGTCTCTTTGCGGCGGCGCTGGCCATGCTGGCCAGGGGGATATGGACGGCGCTCGCTGGTCTTCGGAGAAAGTCCAGGAAGGTCCACTCCCAGCGCCCGCATGATCTTGACCCGAGGGCCTGTGTATCGACTCATGTGCTTTACCTCGCGGTCGCAGGGTCTTACGACGTTCCCTGTGACCGCAGCGTTGTGGGCTGGTTAGAGAGGGCGCGATTGTGAAGCCGGACCGGCTTTAGTCAAGGCTCCAGGTCCTGGGACGGCTGCGCCATCCCATGACGCGCACGACGCAATGCGTCGAATTTCCGTGGGATTGGAAGACTGCGGCCCCGTGGGGCAGTGCCCCACTTTGTTGGATCGTTCGGCCGAGGAGTTGGCTTATCGTGCGCTCGCGGGGGCGATTCGGGGGAGTCCGGTCAACCCGCCGGGGTCAGCATGTACACGCACGATGGCAATCCTCCCATGCCAGGTCGCAGTGGCCGGGGACGTCTCTCCGTCACGTTACTCGCGATGGCCGCCGGCTATGCCGTGCTGGTCGCGGGGCCGCTCTGGAACGCGCGCGGCTCGGTCGCGGGGCTGCTCGGCGATCTCGCCGTCAGTGCCAACGGCTTTCCGCCGCCGCTGCTGATCGGCGTCGCGCTGCTCGGGGCGGCGGCGCTGATCGTCGTCGTCGCGCGCCAGGTCCGCGACGTGGAGCTGCGACCGTACGGCTCGATCGCGCCGGTGCTGGCCGTGTTCTCGGGGCTCGTGCTGGCGAGCCTGCGCGCGACGCTGCCGTTCCCCAACATCAGCGGTGCGCAGCTCGGGCTCTCGGGCCTCACGCTCGCGCTCGTCGGCGGCGCGCTGGTCGGCCGGCGTGAGCTCGGTGCGCGCCTGCTCGGCTGGGCGCTCGCGGTGCTGCCCTCGTTCGCGCTCACGCTCGCGCTCACCGCGACGCGGGGCGACGGCGATCCGCTCGTGATGTTCCGCGCCGTCGATGCGCCGCTGCGCGCGTACCTCGCGCTGCTCGCCGTCAGCTCGCTGGGGCTCGCGCTGGTCGGACAGTTCGCGCACTCCCTGAGCCAACAGCAGCCCGCGAGCGTGCCGCCTGCGTTGCGGCTGCCCGCGAACACCACCACGCCGCTCAACCTGCGCGCGCCCGACTACGCGCGTCAGTCGCGGGCGCGTCAGACGTTGCCGATGGTGCGCTACGACTCGCCCGCGGCGTTTGCGGCCGCGTACGTGCCGGGCACCTACGCGCAGCACTCGAGTCCGTCGCTGGCGCTGGACGATCCGGATCTGCTCGCGCTGACGCGTAAGCCGTCGCTCGCGCGCTTTGCCTGGATCGCGGCCGCTGTGCTGGGGCTCTCGGCCGTGGGTGGCTACTTCCTGGTGGCCAAGCCCGAGCGTGAGCGGCAAGCGGCGCAGGAGCGCGCGCGTTCGCTGCGCCTGGCGCAAGCGCGCACCAACGAGGCCGCGCAGCCGCAGGACGCGCTCGCCGATCGCATGTCGCGCTACCTGCAAGAGCGGCAGCAAGAGCGGCTCACGGCGGCGCCGATCGTCACCGCGCTCGAGCCGACGCCCGTTGCGCCGGTCGTCGAGCAGGCACGCGCGGCGCACGTGCAGGAAGAGCCCGCGCCCGAGCGCAGCCACCGTCGCCACCATCGCCATCACGCGCGCCGCGAGGAACAAGCGCCCGCGAAGGTGGCGCCCGAGCCGAAACCCGCGGGGAAGCTGGTCGAGGCCAAGCCAGCGAAGCCGATCGAGGCCAAGCCTGCGCCCAAGACCGGCAACGAGCGCGAGCTCGATCTCGACGACCTGCTGCAGAAGTCGCTCAAGGGCGGCGGCAAGAACAGCGGCGCCGACGATCCGATCCTCGGCCTCTAGCGAAACGAGGTGGTACTGCGCCGCCTCGCGCGGCTCGACGCCGAGCTGGTGGTAGGCCTGGCGCACGGCCTCGAGCGTGGCGGAGCCGGAAACGCAACCGCTTAGCCCGTGGGCAGCACGGTGAGGATCGGCCTGGCCCCGGCGAGGGACGGGGCGAACAGCGTGAGCTGCGCCGGATCCGCGAACACGGCGTCGTACAGCGCGGGCGTCAGCGCGCGCTCGAGCCGGCTGGCGAAGGTGTCGCGCAAGAGCCGCAGGTAGTAGTCGACGTCGTAGTCGCGCGGCAGCGCCTGGCTCCGTGCCTCGTCGTCCCAGGCTCCGTCCGGCAGCAGCGCCGCGCGCTTGCCGACGCCGCGATAGGCGTGTGCGCGCTCCCCCGCCGACCAGTCGTCGACGCCCGCCCCGAGCAGCGCCTCGTACGCGTGCTCGCGTCGCTCCGCCCGCGTCGCCAGGTACTCCTCGGGGGACTTCGTGAGCCGCACCCGCGAGCTCAGGTCGCGCGTCGGCAGCTCTCGCCGCGTCAGCGCATCGACGGTGCGCAGGTACACCTCGCGCACGCCCGCGACGTCACCGCGCAGCAGCCGGGCGAGTGCTTCCTTCAAGAAGCGCACGCCGTAGGGCTCGCTGCGGCTGGAGTGAAACGCCACCCCGCGCAGCGAGAGCTTGCCGTCGTAGCCGAGCAGCGCGTAGTTCTTGGGCTCGTGCGACAACATCGCCGCATAGCGGCCGTCGAATTCGAGCTTCACCTTCGCGGGCAGCAGCGCGCCCACCTCGTCGACCACCCGTCGCTCGTCGGCCTCGGTGAACCACGCGGGCACGGCGAAGTACACGCCGTCGGTGTCGGCCTCCAGCAGCGTCACGCCGCGCGCGGCCAGCTCGCGGCAGAGCAAGGCCAACAGCTCGCGCCCGTGCCGCGTCACTTCGTTCGCTGCGTGCACATCGGAGAAGCGCGTCAGCCCGCTTGCGCCCAGGTAGCCGTAGGCGGAGTTGACCAGGATCTTCATCGCCGCCGCGACGGCCTCGTTCGTGTAGCGCTCGTTCGAGCCCGGCACCGCGGCCCGCCCGGCCGCCTTCGCCGCCAGCCGCTGCGTCACCAGGCCGTCCACCAGCGCGAGCAACACGCCGAGTCGATCGCGCGCAGGTCCGATCTGATACTGGCGCATCAGTGAGGGGTAGAGGCTGGCGACATCCGCCTTCACCACACGCTCGGCGACGCCGGTCGCGAACAGGTAGAGCGCTGCCCCGCTGTGCTGCGTGCCGTCGCCTGCTCGATGCACCGGCAGCGCGTGGCCGCTGCGCAGGTACGCGCGCACCAACAACGGATCGATCACGCCCGTCGCGGGGCCGGCGTCCGCGAGGCGCTCGTAGCGGCGCGGCGCCATGCCGGCGAGCGCGAAGCTGGCGCCGCCGAGCAAGCGCCCCAGCTCCGACGCCTCGCGCACGTCTTCGCGCGCGTAGCGGCGCACGCGCTCCGGATCACGCTGGTACGTGGGCCAGATCTGCGCGCCCGGCACCAGCTCGCGATCCTCGATCGCGAGCCCGAAGTGGCGCGCGACCACCTTCAGGCCGTGGCCCGGCAGGTCGCGCGCGGCGAAGTCGTAGCGGCGCACGGCGTCCATGCTGTCGAGCAGCTCGCGCCCGATCAAGGAGTAGCGGACGCGGCGCAGGCTCTCGTCGGTGCGCGCGCCACGCTGCGCCGCACGTTGCTTCACGCCCGACTGGTCGAGCCGGCCGAGCTGCAGCGTAAGCTTCGCGAGCTCCGCGCGCCGCACCACGAACGGCATGTCGAAGCCGTGCAGGTTGTGGTTCTCGATCACGTCGGGATCGAGCGCGAGCACACGCTCGCAGAAGCGGCGCAGGATGTCCGGCTCGTCGCCCTCGATCAGCTCCACCGTGCCGTCCGGCGCGCGCAGCGCGATCAGGAAGATGCGGTCGCGCTCGGGATCGAGGCCGGTGGTCTCGAGGTCGAATGACAGCCGACGTAGATCGTCGAACGCGAGCCCGCGGAAGTACGTGCGCCCGCTGGCCACCAGGTACTGCTCTTCGGGCGGCAAGAAGATCGCGTCCAGCTCGCGCAGGTTGCCGACCGAACGTCCCAGGCGGCGCGACGCGGCTTGCAGCACCACACGCTGCAGCATCACGCCGTCGTCCGCGCTGACCAGGTGGCGCAGTCCGTCGCCGTCGAGCTCGCGGAAGCCCAGCCCGGGCACCTCCCTCAAGCCTTCGATCGAGGACAGCACGACCCACGGGCGGAAGCGCACCTGCTCGCAGACCAGCTCGGGCGTACGTCGCCACACCCACGCGCGGCCCGAGAGGTCTGCCCACACCGAGACGATGCCCGGCGTGTCGTCCCAGCCCCAGAGCCACTCTTGCTCACGCGTGCGCATCGGCCGTGCGTACCACTCACGGGCGCGGATGTCTTCGCGGCGGCATGCTGCACCCGGGAGGTGGTCATGGGGGCTTACGAGCGCGCGCCGTTTCGCTGGACCGAGCAGCAGCAGGAGACGATGCCGGTGCAGGTCAGCGGCGCGCTGCCGGAGTGGTTGCGCGGGCAGCTGGTGCGCACGGCGCCCGCGGTGTTCGCGCGAGGTAGCTGGCGCGCGGGGCACCTGTTCGACGGCCTGTCGCTGCTCTACGGCTTCACGATCGGCGCGGACGGCGTGACGTTTCGCCAGCGCTTGCTCGAGTCCAGGACGATGGCCGCGATCGATCGCGGCAAGCCGAGCAGCGGCTTCGGCACCACGCTGCAGCGCAACTGGCTGCAGCGCCTGATGCGCCCGCTGCCGCCCGTCAGCGACAACACCAACGTCAATGTGCTGCCGTTCCAGGGTCACTGGCTGGCGCTGACCGAGAGCCAGGAGCAGCACTGCATCGACCGCGACTCGCTGTGCTCGCGCGGGCTGTTCGAGTACGACGACGAGCTCCCGCGCATGCTGCTGATGAGCGCCCACCCGCAGCCGGATCCGCGCGGCGGCGGCCTGGTCAACGTGGGTACGCAGTTCGGCAGGCACAGCGCGTGGGTGGTGTTTCGCCAGTCCCTGAACGGCCGCGCGCGGGTGATCGAGGGCAAGCTGCCGCTGGCGCGCGTGCCTTACCTGCACTCGTTCGGCGTCACGAAGAAGCACGTGCTGCTGATCGACCAGCCGCTGGCCGTGAACCCGCTGCGCATGGTGTGCTCGAACCGCGGCTACATCGATCACTTCCGCTGGAAGCCGCAGCGCGGCACGCGGCTCTGGAAGCTCGATCGGCGCGGCGGGCAGTTCACCGCCTACGAGACCGAGCCGCTGTTCTGCTTCCACACCGTGAGCGCGTTCGAAGACGGCGACGACGTGGTGCTCGACCTGCTCGCCTACGACGACCCGCAGGTGGTGCACGCGTTCCGCACCGAGATGCTGGCCAGCGCGTTCCCCGCGTTCATGCCGCGCTACCTGCGCGCGCGCCTGAAGCCCAGCAAGCGCCACGTCGAGCTCGAGCTGCTGAGTGAGGACCGCTTCGAGTTTCCGGTGGTCGCGCCGCGCGCTGCGCCGTACGGCCACGCCTGGGGCATTCACTTGACCGAAGCGGATCAACGCGCATGGAGCTCCGAGATCGTACACATCGCGAACGGCGCGACGCAGCGCTTCGCGGAGCCCGGCGTCACCTGGGGAGAGCCGGTGTTCGTGGCGCGACCGGGTGCGACCGAAGAAGACGATGGCGTACTGCTCACGCTCGGACACCAGGCGCAGCGCGACTTGTCGGTGCTGGCCGTGCTCGATGCGCGCAGCCTGGAGCCGCGCGCGCGCTGCGAGGTCGCGCTCAGCCTGCCGCTGGGTTTCCATGGTGGCTTCCGCAGCGCCAGCTGAGGAACAATGTCGCGGCGAGCACGGGTTGAGCTGGGCTCGCGAACGAGCATCACAAAGGAGCGGTCAGGCATGCAGGTTGGATCGAAGGTCGTCGTCTCCCTGGTCTCGGTGTTGGGTGTGATCGCGTGCGGCGATGACGACGGGGGCACGGGCGGTACCGGCGGCGTCTCCAGGAACAAGAAGCTCACAGACCTGAGCGAAGCGGAGGCACGCACGTTCTGCAGAACGCTGCAGGGCAAGTTCGACGACGTGGCCGAGGCGACCGCGGACTTCAGCTGTACCGCGATGGCGGCGCTCACGTCCGGCGGCAACGCCAGCATGTGCCAGTCGTCGATCACGGAGTGCAAGGAGACCTTCGACGCGCCGTTCGAAGAGCTCGACTGCGACGGCGAGGAGGGCATGAACGGAGGACTCTCCGCCGACTGCAACGACGTCACCGTCGGTGAGCTCACCGACTGCATGGACGCCAATGCGAAGGCCATCGAGGACCTCGCGGGCAAGGTGTCCTGCAGCACGGACGCCGATGACATCTCCGACCTGTCCACGTCGTCCGAGACGCCGGCCGCCTGCGCAAAGATCGAGGCCAAGTGCCCGGACGTGGCCGACATGGAGAGCGAGCTCTGACGGCCACGGCGAACTGACCCATGCCGCCCGGGCCATGGGCCCCGCGGAGCTGGCCGCTTCGGCAGCGCGACCCGGCTGCCATGGCTGGGACGACAATATCTGGCGCCGTTGAGGTCAATGGCACCTCAGGCCAAGGCGCTAGTGTGGGCGCCATGAACGCTTCGCCTAGCCCGTGGTGGCGCCTCGCCCGCGGGACCAGCTTATTCGGGCTATCCATGTGGGCCGCTGGCTGCCTGAGCGCCCCGCCGCCCAACCTCTACTACGACGAAGCGGAGACGACCTCGCAGGAGGTCTACCGCGTGTTCTGCCGGCGCGTCGCCAAGGGCGCGTATCCGCAAGAGCAGGTCGGCCTGCAGTTCTACGAGCAGTGCGACACGGGCGACCCGGAGGCCGAGGAGCAGATCAGCCTGAAGATGATGCTGCGCTACCGCGACGAGATCATGGGCTCGTTCAAGCGCGCATTCGCGGAGGGCGAGGGCGTCACCGACGGCGTGCAGAAGTTTCAGGAGGGCGAGCTGAGCGGCTTCCTGAAGGCGCTCGTGCCGCTCTACGACAAGCCGCAAGAGACGATCCCGACCACCACCCGCGGCATCGCCGCGCTGCTGGAGCGGCTGATCGATCCGAACGACGCGCGCGCGAACAAGGTGATCGAGACCGTCGCCCGGCTCGTGCAGCGCAACGGCTACCGGCCGGCGGAGTTCAACATCGGCGCCATTCGCGCGATCTTGACCTACCCCAAGCTCGAGGAGCTCTCGACCAAGCTGCTGCCGGTGCTCTCCACGGTCATGAAGGAGAACGGCGACAAGGAGCCCGGGGCGGCGCGCGAGCAGTTCATCGCGCTGCTGAACGCGCTGGCGCTCGAGCTCGCGGACGAGCCGGTGCCGGTGCCGAATCGCGCCGACTCCACGCTGCGCCGCGTGCTCGAGCTCGCGCTGGTCGAGGACGCGAAGCAGGCGAGCGGCAAGGTCGGCACCACGCTGATCCTCGACCGCGACGATCAGGGTAACGCGCTGGGCAATGCCTCTGCGGGCACGCCGTTCGCGGTGGCGGGACGCGAGGACGAGGCCTCCGAGCGCGACGACGACGGCGTGGCGATGTCCGGCGGCAAGCGGGCGTACGCCACGATCGACGCCAGCCAGACGGTGCTGGCCGCGCTGACACGCGAGACCTCGGCGCTGATCAAGCGCGAGACGCCCGACGGGGACCCCAAGGATCGCGCACCGATCGAGAGCTTCGCGCACGGCGTGCGCCCGTTGCTCGGGCCGTGGGGCGCGCGCACGCTCACCATCGGCAAGAACAACTATGCGTTCCAGGGACCGGACCTCGCGAAGTCGGCGCTGATGCAGTTCGCGCACGCGGCCACCACGCTGGCCAAGTACCCGGAGACGATCACGTTGCTCAAGGCGCTCGACGCGCTGCTCACGTCGAACGAGAGCGAAGCCACCGCGGTCGCTTATGCCGCGCTCGCGATCAACGAGCGGGGCAAGCAGCACGACGAAGCCAAGCTCAACGGCCCGCACGAGCTCTGGGACGACCTGACCGCCGCCGCCGTGCGCATGAGCAAGCGCCCGGGGCTGATCGAGGGCCTCATCCGCTCGTTCGCGGAGCCGGCCTCGGCCGCGCAGGGCAAGATGTTCGCGACCTGGATGCGCTACTCGGACGAGCTCAGCTACCCGAACTCTCCGAGTACCAAGCCGGAAGACATCAACGCGCCCGTCGCCGACAAGCCGATGACGCGGGTCGACCGTGACGCGCCGAACGTCGGCTTCAACCGCAGCATCTGGCAGCGCACGATGTCGTTGATCAACGCGCTCAACGGCCAGAAAGTCTGCAACAAGAAGGGCGGCATCATCAAGGCTACCACCGGCATTGGCGAGCTGTTCTTCCCGGCTTTCAGGCCGGAAGGCTACAACGAGTGCGAGCTCGCCGAGATCCAGGACGCGGTCGAGGTCTATTCGCTAGCCTTGATCGACAAGGGGGAGATCGAGATCAACGATGCCTTCGCCGCCGTGCTGTCGGACCTCGGCAAGGGTCTCGGCATCAGCGGCAACGTGGGAGAGATCCAGGAGAGCGAGTCGGGCATCAAGGGCTTCACTGACAAGCCCACGCCGGCCGCGCTGGCGCGCTTCATCTTCGCGCCGCGCAATGAGTGGGTGAACAACCTGTTCGGCCCGCAGCTCACCAACTACAAGGTGGACATCGCGCAGTACGAGCCGAACGCGCTGTTCCCCATGGAGGCGCTGGACGACAAGACGCCGCTGAACGGCGCGCCGTCCAACTTCATCGCGGTCGGCAAGCCGCTGATCAAGGCGTTCGACGACTTCGAGCTGCGCATGGCACCCGATCCGCTGTCCAAGCCGAAGCTGGTCGACGGCTACATGTTCGGCCACCTGCTGAGCGTGCTGCACCAGCACTGGCCGCTGAAGAGCACCACGATGTGCTCGGAGATGCTCAGCCACGACAGCTCGGGCTGCACGCAGAGCCTCGACCGCAACGCGCCGTTCTACGCGCCGCAGACCGGCCTCGCCTCGTACGAGGAGCTGCTCGCCGAGGCCTTCGACGACGAGGACTTCGTCGGTGTCCTCAGCCGCGCTTCGGCCGCGCTGATCAAGGTCAGCGTGGCGGGCCCGAGCGGAAACGTCGACGGCGCGAAGGCGCTGGGCGACTTCCTGCAGCGCATGGTCACCGTCGACCCGACCCTCGCCAAGTGGACGGGCGAGAAGACCACGCGCTCCAACCTGTGCCAGGACGACGGCGCGGGGGGCTGCGTCGGCGGCGTTGGCAAGGCCATCAACGAGCTCGCGCCCATCCACCTGTTGGCGGACGCGCTGCACGCGATGGACGAGGTCTGGGCAGCGGAGCCCGAGCGCCACGAGGCGTGGCTGCAGGGCCGCAGCGACCTCGTCGACCAGCTACTGACCACTGAGCGCAGCGGCTCGGCGAGCAACTACAAGTACCAGCTGCGCGATCGCACGGCCTACGAGATCGTGCACCCGACGCTGAGCTGGCTGGCGCAGCAGCTCGAGCGCCATCAGCAGGCGAACGATCTGGAGACCTGGGCGATCGGCGGCAACGGTACGGAGGGTCTGTCCGAGCGGCTCGCCAAGGTGCTGCGCCACCCGATCACCGCCGGTGTGATCGACCTGCTGGACGCGTTCTGGCCGGAGGAGGACGCCAGCGGCGCGTTCACCGAGGTGGTCTCGTACATGACCGACGAGAGCAACGAGAGCACGTACCGCGCGATGCTGACTGCGATCGCGGACTCGATCATGTTGCTCGACCGCGACAACGAGCTCTCGCCGGCGATCCAGTTCGCCGCGCTGGCGCTCGCGCCCAACGTGTTCGAGGCGATCGATGGTGCGGAGCTGCCGAACGCCGACAAGAGCACGGCCTACGCCGCGCTCGAGCTCACCGCCGGGGTGGTCACCATCCTGAACGACCCCAAGAAGAACGAGTTCAAGAAGGATGGCGAGCCGACCGCGCTCACCAAGCTCTTGGGCAACGTGGTGTTGGCGACGCCGACCGAGCGCTCGGCGCTCGAGGTGTTGATCGACGCGGCCGCGGACGTGAACCGCACCAACGTGGATGCCACCGCACTCGACCCGCTCACGGCTGAAGAAGACCGCGATGTGTTTGGCGACGTGAAGCTGTTCCTGAAGGACGACAAGTCCGACCAGCGCAGCATGGAACGGCTGTACCAGGTCATTCAGCACCGTAAGGCAGACTAATGAGTAAGGCGTATCCCTGGGTCTCGCGGCTGGCGCTGAGCCTCGCCGTTCTGGCAGCGTCCGTGCTGAGTGCGAACCAAGCCCACGCGGGCGGCCTGTACCTGTTCGATCGCGGTGCACGCGCGCTCGGTCGCGGCGGCGCGTTCGTGGCCGGCGTCGATGATCCGAGCGCGCTCTGGTACAACCCGGCCGGCCTGCTGGCGTCGAAGAACCAGCTGGTGGCGGACGCGGTGCTGCCGATCCTGCTCGCCGACTACACGCCGCAAGACAGCATGGGCAACGTGACCGGCCAGAAGGTCAGCGCGAAGCCCACGCCGCTGCCGATCCCGACGCTCGCGATCAGCCAGCTGGTGGGCAAGAAGCTCGCCTGGGGTGCTGGCATCCTGGC
>DASUME010000081.1:0-14469 GCA_036277895.1 Polyangiales bacterium | reverse complement strand
GAGCCGCTCGAACGTTCGCCCCTGCAACTCGCCAACCGCCTCGCCAAGGCCGCCATGAGCGAGCGCTTGGCGGGGCGTGATGGCGCTCCCAGCGAGGCGTTGATCGCACTGTATCGCCGCTGGGCCGGCTCCGGCTGCGGGTTGTTGATCACCGGCAACGTGATGATCGATGGCCGCGCGAAGGGCGAGCCGGGCAATGTGGTGGTCGAGAACGGCCAGCACATCAACTTCCTGCGCCGCTGGGCGAGCGCCGCCAAGGAGCAGGGCGCGCGGGTGTTCGTGCAGATCAATCATCCCGGGCGCCAGGCGCCGCGCGGCCTCAACCGCGAGCTGGTCGGCCCGTCGGCGATCGCGGTCAAGGCGTACGGCGCGTTCGCGCGGCCGCGCGCGCTGAGCGGTGACGAGATCAAGGACATCATCGGGCGCTACGCGCGCACCGCCTGTCTGCTGCGCGAGGCGGGCTTCGATGGGGTACAGGTGCACGGCGCGCATGGCTACCTGGTGAGTCAGTTCCTCTCGCCGCGCGCGAACACGCGCGAGGACGAGTGGGGTGGGGATGCGTCGCGGCGTCGGCGCTTCTTGTACGAGCTCTTGCAGACGCTGCGCGCTGCGGTGGGTGCCGACTATCCGATCTCCTTGAAGCTCAACTCTGCGGACTTTCAGCGCGGCGGCTTCGACGAGGCGGAGTCGATGGCGGTGGTGGAGTCGCTGCCGGCGGGTACGGTGGACCTGCTCGAGATCTCCGGTGGAACCTACGAGGCCGCTGCGATGATGGGTGCGACGCGCACGCTACGCAGCAGCACGCGCCAGCGGGAGGCATACTTCCTCGACTACGCGACCAAGGTGCGCGCGCGGGCCGCGATGCCGTTGATGTTGACGGGTGGGTTTCGCAGCCGGTTGGGCATGGAGCAGGCGCTCGAGAGCGGTGCGATCGACGTGGTGGGTCTGGCGCGGCCGCTCGTGGTTGAGCCCGAGTTTGGGCAGCGGCTGTTGGCGAATCCGTCGGCGAGTATCTCGCTAGGGGTACGACGCAGCGGGATCCGTCAGCTCGACGGCGCGCTCGAGACGGTCTGGCACGGCATGCAGCTCGCGCGCATCGGCAACGGGCAAGACCCCGACCGCTCGCTGGGAGTGGTGAGGGCCCTGGCGGGCTACATGACATCGCTGCGGTGACGCTTGAAGCTGCCCCGTTTTCCCGGACACCCCCGATCGCGCCTATTGCACCTGGAGTGTTCGATGGTGAAGCGACGAAAGCGGCGTTCGTTTTTCCGCCGCCTACTTGTTCCAAGTACGCCCGCGTAATCAGCTCGGACGGGCAGCGTGGCGTGCACGGTGGTGTCGGCGCGCTCGCGCAGCGTGGTCACCGCCTGGCCGCCCCAGTTGTCGGGCTGGACCACGAAGTCGACTGCCCATGCCTCGCGCAGGGCTTCGTCGCTGCTGGGCTCGAGCAGCAGCGACAGCTCGTCGTGCAAGGAGGCGAGCTCTCCCGCACCCGGTCGAGGTTTCGGTGGGGTCGCGCTTCGGGCAGCCGGTCCGCTGCGGCACTTCTTGAACTCGGCAAGAAGGTCACCGAGGCGTGCTCAGATCGCTATCAGCTTCAGCCCGCGGAAGTGCTGCGCGAGCACGCGTAGGTCTCCTGGGTCTGTGGTGAGCACTGTGTCACCGTGAGCCGATGCGATGGCCGCCACCAAGGCGTCCACCACGCTCGGACCGCGACGACCACCTCTGGTCCGGACCAGGGCGACGCCGGCGCGCTGGGCATCGTTCTGCGTGTCGGGAACGGTTGCCGCCTCGACGAGCGCCGTGACACCGCGACCATGAGCGCCATGCCAAAACTCCGCGACGACAGCCGCAGGAATACGAACGGGTATGCCCTCACCCAGCGCAACCTCGAGCAGAGCCCAAGTGGCTCGGTTTCGCTTCTCAAGCTGGATCAGAGCACCGGTGTCGAGGGTGAGTCCTGCCCGAGGGAGGTTTCGCGTGGCAAGGGTTCGCGCTCGAAGGACCTTGGTCTGTCTTCCTGTCATCGACGAGACAGGCCGAGGCGCTTGCGCGCCGCGTTTTTCTCTGCAGGCGTCGTGGGACCACCGGCCTCCTCTAGGCCAGTCTCGACAGCCATGCGCAGCAACTTCTGCTTGATGGCCAGCTGCATCGATGCCGCAATGGCCTCGCTGCGCGTCTGGCCGTCCTGACTCGCGAGATGCTCGAACCTTGCAAGAAGCTCATCGTCGACCGAGATGGTTACCTTACGAACAGGCATGAGTAATACTCCGGTCATACCGTACGTTGGGCCGATGTCGCTGGCAAGCGAACCCGCCTGGCCGAGGAGAGGTACGCTGGCCGCTGAGTGTCGATAGCTTGCGCGTTGCGTTTCTCAATGATTCCGACGCGCATATGGACACATGAGACGTCTAGGCGTAAGGTCTGTCCAGCCATGGCAACACCGCAGCCCAGAGAGATCGGCGCCGCCGACGCGAAGCAGACCTTGCTGAAGGTGCTCGACGAGCTGCCACCAGAGGGCGTGATCATCACCAAGCGCGGCAAGCAGGTAGCGCGACTGCTGCCCATCCCGCGGTCGACGCAAGACTTATTCGGCATCTTCAAGGGGCGCATGAAGATCCACGGCGACAGCGTCGATACGTCGGATCTGTTGCCAGCGAGCGCGTGGACTGGTGACGCGCACAACCTGCGTCCACAAACCAAGGCGACCAAGCGGCGAAAGAGGCGTGCGTGATCCTGCTCGACACGCACATCCTCGTCGACGCGTTCGATGGCAGGCTGCGGGGCGCAGAGGAAACCAAGCTGCGTGCCGACGCTCAATGGGCGGTCGCAGACATCACGCTGTGGGAGCTATCGATGCTTTATATCGCGGGTAGGATTGCGATCGACGTCGCGAGCGCCGAAGGGCGCAACGCCATCGCCCCCCTGCGCATCTATCCCATCACCGTCGAGATCGCGCACCAGTCGTGCCGACTCGATTTCAAGACCGACCCCGCGGACCACCTGATTGCGGCCACCAGCATCGTGCACAACGTGCCGCTGATGACGCGCGACCGTGCGATCCGCACCAGCAAGCTCGTGAGGTTTGCATGACAGAGCCCACGGTCCGAGGCAGGTAGCGATCTGGATCCGCGACCGAGGGGCGAGAGCGTGGCTCCCGCACCTACGCGAAGCGCGCATGACGAGCCGCTCCATCATCCGCGTCCACAGGTGCTCGGTATCGTCGGGCCTATGGTAGAGCGCTCCGTCGATGATCTCCGCGATCGCATCGCGCGGGTACGAGAGTGCGTCATCAAGGCTCGCGTCGTTGGTGATGACCGGTGTGTGTTTGCGATCGTGGGGCGCTTGCCGGGCGCGTTTGCGCATCCGCGGTTGGGTGATGTAGATTTGTTCGTGATGCATCGCGGGTTGTGAGATGGAGATCCGAAGGGCTACGCTTGCCGATATCGAGCTGCTGGCTGCGCTGAATGCGTACGTGCACGACGTGCACCTGCGCAGCGAGCCGGAGCAGTATCGGGTCACGGACGGAGGAGAGCTGCGTGCCTGGTTCGCCGAGCGGCTCGCGGATCCCGACGTGGTGATCTTCATCGCGAGCGCGGAGCGACCGGTCGGCTTCATCGTGACGGCGCACGCGCGTGCGCCCGTCAACCCGTTCTCGCCGCTGCGTGAGCGACTGCTCGTCGATCAGATCGCCGTGGATCCGACGCAGCGGCGAATCGGAGTTGGACGCGCGCTGATGGACGTCGCGGAACGGCGTGCGGCGGAGCTCGGGTTGCGCAGCGTGCAGCTCGACGTACGGGCGTTCAACAGCGAGGCCGCCCGGTTCTACGAGGCGCTCGGCTATCTGCCGGTGCAGCATCGCCTCGAGCGCAGGGTGTCCGAGATCGCCATCGCGGTGCGCGGAGAGGTCCGCGAAGATGAGCTTCAACGCCTCTTCGCGGCGTCCTGGCCCGAGCGCGGCGCGCAGTCGTACGCGGCGGTGCTCGCGAAGAGCTTGCTCTGGGTCACCGCGCGCACGAGCGAGCTCGTGGGCTTCGTCAACGTCGCCACGGATGGCGGAGAGCGCGCGTTCCTAATCGATACGACGGTGCATCCGTCGGCGCGGCTGCGCGGCGTGGGTCGATCCCTCGTACGCGCGGCGGTGGCGGCGACGAAGTCGCGCGGCCTGCAGTGGCTGCACGTGGACTACGCGCCGGCGCACGAGCGCTTCTACCGAAGCTGCGGCTTCACGACGACGCGCGCGGGCTTGATCGATCTGCAAGGTCCGTGAGCCACAAATCCCGCGATATTCAACTCGTCGAGCGCCCCTGGGCCAAGCTGGCCGGTGCGCCCGAGCTAAGAACTCGGCGTGGAAACGGTGTCGACGAGCGGGGCGCCTCACCCTGATCGGCAGTGACCGCGTGGCGACGCCGTGTAACCTCTCGGCTGTGTCGTACGTGAAAGCGTCATGAACACACTCCTGATCCTCGCCTCGCTCGCTCTGCTCGCGGTCGCGTGGCGCATCATGCGACGCACGAAGCTCGTGGAAGGCGGCAAGCACGTCCTCCTGATCGACGGCGTGTGCGTATTCTGCAACGGGTTCGTGAGCCTGATCTTGCGGTTGGACCGCGCGCGCACCTTTCACTTTGCGCATATCCAAGGGGTCTACGGGCGCGCGACCCTGTTGAAGCATGGCCGTGATCCCGCAGACCTCGACCCCATCTACCTGGTCGCCAATGCCGGCACGCCGGACGAACGGCTGTTGATCGATGGGGAGGCCGCGCGCGAGGTCTATCCGCGCTTGTCGGCCTTGGGCCGCGTCGCGCGGTTGGTACCACTGCCGCTGCTCAACATCGTCTATGTCGGCTTCGCGCGCGTGCGCTATCGCCTGGTCGGCAAGTACGACAGCTGCCGTCCGCCCACCCCGGAGGAGCGCGGGCGCTACTTGGAGTAGATGGCGGCGGTCCTCCGCGTGATACAGCGGCGTAGCCCCCACGGAGCCGAACGGTGCATGACGTTAGCCGCAGCTTCGCAGTACCGCGGTCGCGAGTTCCTCGTGCGGCACCACGCTTGGATGCTGTCCCCCCGGAACGTGCGTCGATCGAGCTGCACGTGGCCAGGTTCCGTGATCAACGCGACCGTCCCATGGTCGAGCATCTCGACTGCCCCGCGCTCCTTCACGGGAGTGAGCGAGGCAGCCGTGAAATGAGCGGGGCGGCGAGGAGGTATCCCTTCCTGTGTGTTGGTCCTCGCCTCCGTTTGTCGATACGCTCCTTGGCACCGCGAGTGCACCGCGGCAGCGCGCATCATGATCTTCTGGGGCAGAGTGACGATGCTGGTGTCCGCCCTCGGGCTCGCGCTGGCGCCTGGACATGAGGTCTCGGCCCAGGAGCCGCCGAGCCAGCTGCGAGCGCACGCCGCGACGCTCGACGCCGACCTCGCGCGCATGCAGCGCGACACGCGCATCTACTTCGCGGGCTGGACGGCCACCAATAGCTCGCTAGCGAGCGCGCAGATCGCGATCGCGCTGACGACCGACAGCGTGACCGTGCGCAACAACTACTTCGTCGGCGCGGGGCTCTCCGCGGCCGGCCTCCTGGTGCTGCTCGCGCAACCGTGGCCCGGTTTGCGCGCGCACACGCGCTACCGCGCGATGCCGGACGGAAGCCCGAGCGAGCTGGCCGCCAAGGTGAGGCTCGGTGAGTCACTACTCGCGCGCCAGATGCACCGCGACGCGCTCGCGGTCAGCACCTTCAAGCACGTGATCGCCGCCACCGTCGCGTTCGGAGCCGGCATCCGCGCCGGCATCAGCTTCGACAGCTGGGCGCAAGGCGTAGGCCGCACGCTGTTCGTGCTGTTCGTACTCGAGGGGCAGATCCTCACGTCGCCCGGCCAGTATTTCCGCCCACGCAGCGACCGCAGCGCCGCCCAACTAACCTGGACCCCCTGGCTCGAGCGCCACCTCCAGGGAATCCAGCTGGGTGCGCGCTTCTGAGCGTCACGCGTTGGCGATCGCCTCTAGCTCGGTGCGCTCCAAGGTCTCTACCTTGAGCAAGCGCTCGGCGATCGTCTCGAGGGCGACCTTCTTCTCGCGCAGCAGCGAGAGCGCGCGCGCGTATTGCGTCTCGATCAGCTCGCGTACTTCTTGATCGATCACGCGGCCTGTCTCGTCGCTGAAGTTGCGTTCCTCGCCGCCGAAGGGGGTGTCGAGGAAGCGGCTGTTGGATTGTTTGCCGTAGGTGAGGGGGCCGAGCTTCTCGCTCATGCCGAAGCGGCAGACCATCTGGCGGGCGGTCTCGGTGGCGCGCTCGAGGTCGTTCTGGGCGCCCGTCGACAGGTTGCCTTGCACGATCTCTTCCGCGGCGCGGCCGCCCAGCATCACGCAGATGCGGTCGAGCAGCTCGTCCTTGGTCATCAGGTAGCGCTCCTCGGTGGGCAGCTGCAGCGTGACGCCGAGCGCGCCGATCGAGCGCGGGATGATGGTCACGCGGTGCACCGGATCCGCGTTTGGCACCGAGAGGGCGATCAGCGTGTGGCCACTCTCGTGGTAGGCCACGCGCCGCTTCTCCTCGGGGCGCATGATGCGTCCCTTCTTCTTGAGGCCGAGCTGGATGCGGTCGGTCGCCTCTTCGAAGTCTCGGCCCTCGATGATCTTGCCGTTCCGGCGCGCCGCGCTCAGGGCCGCCTCGTTCACCAGGTTCGCCAGGTCCGCGCCGGTCATGCCGGGTGTGCGCTGCGCGATCACCTCCAGGTCCACGGTCTTGTCGAGCATGACCTTGCGCGAGTGCACCTTCAGGATCTCGGTCCGCCCGCCCACGTCCGGCCGGTCGACCAGCACTTGGCGATCGAAGCGACCCGCACGAATGAGCGCCTGATCCAGGACCTCGGGGCGGTTGGTAGCGGCCATGATCACCACGCCCACGTTCGCCGCGTCGAAGCCGTCCATCTCGACCAGCAGCTGGTTGAGCGTCTGCTCGCGCTCGTCGTTGCTGCCCATCGCCGCGATGCCGCCGCGCGACTTGCCGATCGCGTCGAGCTCGTCGATGAACACGATGCAGGGCGCACGCTGCTTGGCTTGCTCGAACAGGTCGCGGATACGCGCCGCACCCACGCCCACGAACATCTCCACGAAGTCCGAGCCGGACATCGAGAAGAACGCCACCTCGGCCTCGCCGGCGACCGCCTTCGCGAGCAGCGTCTTGCCCGTCCCGGGCGGCCCGAGCAGCAGCACGCCCTTCGGGATACGTGCGCCGATCGCCTTGTACTTGGCGGGGTTCTTGAGGTAGTCGACCACCTCCACCAGCTCGGCCTCCGCCTCGTCCACGCCCGCCACGTCCTCGAACGTGACGTGCTCGGTGGCCGCGCGGTCGTAGACCTTCACGCGCGAGCGCCCGAAGCTGAGCGGACCGCCGCGACGCGAAGCGCGCCGACCGAGGTACGACCAGACCGCGAACATCAGGCCGATCGGCAACACCCAGCCGATCAGGAAGGACTCCCACCACGGCGTACGCTCGATGCGGCCGCGCACCTTGACCCCGTGCGACTCGATCAGCGCGACCAGCTTGCCCGGGTCGAGGCCCGGGATACGCGTCGCGATCACTCGCTGCGGCGGCTTTTCCTTCTCTTCCTTGGTAACGGCCGGCTTTTCCTCCCGGAGGGTCGCGATCACCGCGTCCTCGTCGACCTCGACCTCACCGACCTTGTTCTGCTCGATCAGGTCCACGAGCTCGCTGTAGGGGAGCTTCTTGGGGGCACCTTGCTGGACGAAGTAGGTCTGGACGATGGTCAGGCCGACGAAGCCCACGAAGAACAACAGCGTGGGCCAAGGGACTTTGCGGGGCTGGGCTTCGGGCATCTCCCCCTTACATGCACCCCGCGGGCCGAAGGTGCAGGGTTTTTTGCTCCAGCCATGTCGCTTGTTTCTGGGCCGGGCTCTGCTCATCATGACGGCCGATGGCCACCCTGACAGTCGACAACCCCTTCACCGCCAACCTCGCTTGCGAGCTGCCGCTCGCCGAGTGGACCGACATCGAGCGCGTCTTGAACGCCGCACGAGAGGGCGCGCGCATCGCCGCCGCCACCCCGCTCAGCGAGCGCAAGCAGCTGGTCGAGCGCGCCACGCAGTGGATCGAGCAGAACGGCAGCCAGATCGCGAGCGACATCTCGCGCATGATGGGCAAGCCGCTCGCCCAGGCGGAGGGCGAGATCAAGGGCATGGCCGGTCGCGCGCGCACCGTGATCGAGCTGGCGGACCAGGCCCTGGCGCCGATCGACTCCGGCGGCACGGACGGCGTCGCCCGCAGCATCCACAAGGTCCCGCTCGGCGTGGTGCTCGACCTGCCGGCCTGGAACTACCCGCTGCTGACCGCGATCAACGTGATCGCCCCGGCGGTGCTCGCTGGCAACGCGGTGATCGTGAAGCACTCGCCGCGCTCGCCGCTGGTGGGCAAGGCGTTCGCGGACGCCTTCCGCGCGGCCGGCGCGGACCCGCGCTGGGTGCAGTCGCTCGACTGCACGCACGAGCTGACCGAGAAGATGGTCGGCGACGAGCGCATCGACCACGTCGTGTTCACGGGCTCGGTGCTCGGTGGGAGGCGGATCAGCCAGGCGGGGGCAGGGCGCTTCCTGCAGATCGGCTACGAGCTAGGCGGCAACGACGCCATGTACGTGGCGCCCGACGGCGACGTGAAGCGTGCGGTCGAGAGCCTGGTCGATGGCGCGATGTACAACGCGGGCCAGAGCTGCTGCGCGGTCGAGCGCGTGTACGTGCATGCGCGCAACTACCAGGCGTTCCTGGAGCAGGCCCGCGAGCTGGCGTCGCAGTACGTGCTCGGCGATCCGCTGCAGGCCTCCACCTCGCTGGGTCCGATCGCGCAGGCGCAGCACGTGAGCGAGCTGGAGGCGATGGTGCGCGACGCCATGCGCGCCGGCGCGCAGCTCGTGCTCGGCGGCAAGCGCACGGACGTGGAGGGGCGCGGCCGCTTCTTCCAGCCCACCGTCCTTGGTGCGGTGCCGAACGACGCGCAGGTGATGCAGAACGAGCAGTTCGGCCCGATCCTCGCGGTGCAGAGCGTCGACTCGGACGAGCAGGCGCTCGAGCGCATGAACGACTCGAAGTTCGGCCTCACGGCCGGCGTGTGGACCAGCGACCGTCAGCGTGCGGAGAGCTTCGCGCGCAAGCTGAACGTGGGCACCGTGTTCCAGAACCGCTGCGACCACGTCGACCCGCGCTTGCCGTGGAGCGGCGTGGGGCTGTCCGGCCGCGGCCACAGCCTCAGCGTGCTCGGCTTCGATCAGCTCACGCGCACGCGCGCCTGGCACTTGCGGGATTGATCAGAGCGCACCTCTTGCACCTAGGCACGTGCAAGACTTGCACGTCCCCGCGCGATGGATGGCGCGCGCGCGACCGGGCTTTGCCGCTTTGATTGCGCGCGCGCTTCGCGAGCGTTCTCCAGGGCTTCCTGCAGGCCTTTGCGCGAAGAACAAAGGAACTTTCGCGCGCTTCTGACCCCGGTGGCACAGCGCGTGCTTTCTCTGCGAGCGGGGACGGAGAGCGCTGATGATCACTTACGAGCTACTCGCCAAGCTGCGGCTAGAGAACAACGGCTTGATGCTGCGCGTGGATCAACTGAAGCAGCGCGCGGAGAGCGAAGGCACGCCGGCGATCAGCCACGAGGTCAGCATGCTGCGCGCGGAGCTGCGCGACTACGTGTACCTCGTGGAGGCGCTCGTCGACGCGCTGGTGCCCGATGCACCGGCGGACAAGCAGGTGCTCAACCCGCGCTCTTGAGCGCGCGTCTCAGTCCTGGCGCGAGGATCTCGCCGACCAGCTTCTCGTAGGGTGTGTGCTCGGCGTTCGCCATCACGCACAGGTCCGAGAAGTTGGGCGACATGCCCGGCAGCGGATTGGCCTCGATGAAGTGCACGTCGCCGTGCGCGTCGAGCCGCAGATCCACGCGCGCGATGTCGCGGCAGCCGAGCGCGGCAAACGAAGCCTTCGCCACCCGCGACAGCTCCTCGTAGAGCGCCGGCGTCACCTGACACGGCACCTTGTTCTCGACGCCGACGCTCTCGAACTTGCTCTTGAACGAGTAGATCGGGAAGCGCTCGTCCTGGTCCGTGAACACGATCTCCATGATCGGCAGCACGCGCGGATCGCGCTCGCCGAGCAGGGCCACCGTGAACTCGCGCCCGGGCAAGAACGCTTCGGCCAGCACGGGCTGGCGGTAGCGCTGCAGCAACACACGCGCGACCGCGCGCAGCTCGCGCTCGTTCTCGACTACCTGCTTCTCGAGGATGCCCTTGCTGCTGCCCTCCGCGATCGGCTTCACGATCGCGGGGTAGCTCAGCGACACCGGCTCGGTCCCATCGCGCAGCACCGCGAACGCCGGCGTGCGAATGCCCTCGCTCGCGACCAGGCGCTTGGCGGTGGCCTTGTTGAGCGAGATCGCCATGCACGCGGCGTCGGAGCCCGTGTGCTCGATGCCGAGCATCTCGCAGAGCGCCGGCACCTGCGCCTCGCGGTTGAGCCCGGCCAGCCCCTCGGACACGTTGAACACCAGGTCCGGCGCCAGCTCGCTGAGCACGCGCGGCAGCGTGCGATCCGCCTCGCAAGGCACCACGTCGTGCCCGGACACACCGATCGCGTGCGCCAGCGCCTCGATCGTCGCCGCCGAGTCGAACTCCGCTTCGCTGTCGCCCTCCGCGACCGCGACCCGGCGCAGGTTGTAGGCCAGTCCGATCTTGAGTCTGCGCATCAGACCGCTCTAGCGCGCTCGACCAGGGACATCAGGTCGACGTCCGGCAGGTCGCGCAGAAAGACCGACGTATCGTCGCGCAGGTCCTCGGGCAGGGCGTCCTCGTCCGCGCCGGCCCGCATCACGGCCTCGCGCAGGATGGCGCGGTGCTCGCTCGGGTCCGCCCAGCGCGCGCGACCGGCGGCCGGCAGCGTGTCCAGCGGGTCCACGTAGCAGAAGAACTGCCCGGGCTTGACCACGGGCGCCGTGTACACGGACACGCCGGTGGTGCGGTCGTAGTACTCGTACGAGTGGGCGTCGCGCTTGCCGCCGCCGCCAGGCGCATCCACCACGAAGGTGGGCGTGTTGAAGCCCGCCGTGGCGCCGCGCATCGCCTTCTCCAGCTCGACCGCGGTGTGCACACTGGTGCGCAGATCCTCCACGCCGCGCACCAGGTCGTGCACATAGACGTAGTAAGGCTGCACGTTCACGTACGACAGCCGCTTGAGCAGCGTGCGCATGGTGGCGACGTCGTCGTTGACCCCGCGCTGCAGCACCGCCTGGTTACGCACCGTGATACCCGCCTCGAACAGGCGGCCGGTCGCCTCGGCCGTGATCGCCGTGATCTCGTTGGGGTGGTTGATGTGCGTGTGCACCACCACGTCCTTGCGGCGCTTGCGGCCGGCCGCGTGCACCTCGCACAGCGCCTCGAACCAGGCGCGGTCGGACAGCACCTTCATCGGCATCACCGCGAGGCCCTTGGTCGCGAAGCGCATGCGGCGCACGTGCGGGATGTCCAGCAGGCGGTGGCCGATCGTGCGCAGCTGCTCCGGCTTGAGCTGGTAGGTGTCGCCGCCGCTGATCACCACGTCTTCGATCTGCGGGTGGCGCGCGATGTACTGGAAGGCGTGCTCCCAGCGCGTCTCGCTGACCTTCAGGCTGACCTTCTCGACGCCGCCGTTGTCGGGGCCGATCGCGTACGAACGCGTGCAAAACCTGCAGTAGACGGGGCAGGTGTCGAGCGCGAGAAACAGCACCTTGTCCGGGTAGCGGTGCACCAACCCAGGCACGGCGGCGTCATGGCGCTCGCCGAGCGAGTCTAGCCCCACACACGGGTGGTCCGGACGCAGCGACGAGGCCAGCGGCAGGAACTGCCGGCGCAGCGGGTCGCGCACCGGATCGCTCCAGTCGATCAGGCTCAGGATGTAGGGCGACAGGCGGAGCGCCATCGGGGCGTCTTCCAGGGCCTGCTGCACGTCGGCGACGAACTCGGGCTCGGCCAGGTTGCTCAGCACGGTGAGCAGCTTCTCGGGCCGGGTGATGGAGTTGCGAGCCTGCCACTTGTCGTCGAGGAAGTCGGCTCGCGAGACGTGGGCGTACGCGGGGACCTCCCTCCAGAAGTCGTCGTCGCGAAGCGCTCGGTGATCCTCGCGCGCGATCACGCGTTCGGAGGGCGGTTCGGTTTCCTCGACCGGGCCTTCGAGCTCTTTGAGCAAAGGCAGTGCATGCGCCATCTGAGTATCTGTCTCCCAGGCGTGGGGGAACGTTTGCCCCACACCTCCTCGTGAACGCAAGGAGGAGCAGATAACGTGCCAGGCCGAGTGCGCAGCGGGGCCTGCAGCTGCTCTCGCGAGTTCCTCACTTGCAACAGCGCGGGGGCGAGTTCGCGAAAACCTCGCGCGTTGGTGCAAAGGGAGCGCGTGTGAGTTGCTGATGCAACTGCGTTGCATCTCGCTGAGGTGTCTCCAGCGAGACATCGACGGCCAGTTCGTGCAGAACTTGCACGGTCAGAGCTGCAGAAGTTGCACAGCGTGACCCTCGTGCGCTGTGCGTGCTTCTGGGCGCAGTCGGGACATCTCCATGGCGAGACGCGTCAAGGTTCTGCCGGCCCCCGTCGTGATGTCGACGCTATCGGCCCGTGCTCGGCCTTGTTCGTGAAGCTCTCGCTCCGGAACTCGCCCTTGCTGGTGAACTTGCGTGGCTCGATCCCCCACTCCTGCAGCCGGTACTGCAACGTGCGCCGGCTGATGCCGAGGATGTCCGCGGCGCGGTGGCGCGAGCCGTCCACGGAGTCGAGCGTCTTCATGATCACGTAGCGCTCGACCTCGGCCAGGGTCACACCTGGCACCATCAAGGGCAGCGCGTCCTGAGGCTTGTGCACGGGGCGGATCGGCAGCTCGTGGGCCTCGACAAGCGGGCCGCCGGCCATCACCACCGTCTGCTCGACGACGTTCATCAGCTCGCGCACGTTGCCCGGCCAGGGGTAGGCGAGCATCAGCGCCAGCGCCTCCTCGGAGAAGCCCTGCACGTCGGCCTCGTTCTCCTCGGCGAAGCGCGACAGAAAGTGGTCGGCCAGGAGTGGGATGTCGCTCGGGCGCGCGCGCAGCGGCGGCACGTCGATGCGCACCACGTTCAGGCGGTAGTAGAGGTCCTCGCGGAACTTGCCGTCCTCGACCAGCACGCGCAGGTCGCGGTTCGTTGCGGCCACCACGCGCGTATCGACGCGAATGGTCTCGTTGCCACCGACGCGCTCCAGCTCTCGCTCTTGAAGGAAGCGCAGCAGCTTCACCTGCACGGACGGGGGCACCTCGCTGATCTCGTCCAGGAACAGGGTGCCGCCGTCGGCCAGCTCGAAGCGCCCCTTGCGGCCCTTGTCCGCGCCCGTGAAGGAGCCCTTGACGTGACCGAACAGCTCGGACTCGAGCACCCCCTCGGCCAGCGCCGCGCAGTTCAGGCGCACGAACGCGGCGTCACCGCGGCGCGAGTTCTTGTGGATCGCGGAGGCGATCAGCTCCTTGCCGGTGCCGGTCTCGCCGTGGATCAGCACGGTGGCCTTGCTGCGCGCGGCCTGGATCACGCGGTTGAACAGCTGCTGCATGGTGGGGTGGGCGCCCACGATGCCCTCGAGTGCGCGCTCTTCCTCGCGCGGCACCGCCTCGGCCGCGGCCAGCTTGCGGGCCAGCGCGGGCTTCTCCATCGCGCGCTGCAGCACCGTGGCCACCGTCTTCTCCTGCGCTGGCCGCGCGAGATAGCGATCCGCGCCGCGGCGCAGCGCTCGCTCCAGCTCACGTTGGCCGTCGCGCTGGCTGTCGCTGGGGTCGCCGAGCGCGACGATCGAGGTCTGCGGCAGCTGCTCGCGCAGGCGCTGGAACAAGCCGGGCTGGGACTCGTCCAACGAGATCGGCGCCATCACCACGTCCGGGGCGATCTGCAGCGCGGCGCCGAGTGCCCCCTCCGCGGAGTCTGCGGTGTGGACCAGATAGCCTTGGCGCTCTACGAGCTGGGCGAAGGTCGAGCCGTTCGGGCCGAAGCGCGCGGTCTCTCCGCGTGCGAGCGATACATCGACGAGCAGCACCGACCCCTTGGGTGGCTCCATGATCTCGGCGAGCATTACGCGGGAGATACTCGATGTAAAGCTTCCCAAGCCTACGCTGGCGTTATTCGGGAGCGCATGTCGGAGGTGTGTGCAGCCGCGTCGCGGAAGCAGCCTGGACGCGAGCGGACGCTACACTCAGCGCCAGTTATGGCAGACAGCGACCGGCCGCCGAGTGAGCTCGGCAAGTTCATCCAGACCTACAGTTCTTTCCTGTCCACGTTCGTGATCGGTGCCGCGGGCTTGGTGGCCACCTCGATCTGGCAGTACAGGCAGTCCGAGATCGCCCAGAAGACGGCCGATTCTCAGCAGAAGATCGCGATCACCCAGGCCGACAATCAATGGCGCATCGAGCGCGCCGAGATCCTGTCCAAGAACCTG
>DASUME010000080.1:0-3439 GCA_036277895.1 Polyangiales bacterium | reverse complement strand
CTCGCGGAGGGGTGGGACCCAGACGGCTCTGCCGGCTGGGCGGAGAGGTCGCGTGACCTCCCCGCGGAGCGCAGCGACGATGAGAGCGTGAGCGAAGCGAAGCTCGCGGAGGGGTGGGACCCAGACGGCTCTGCCGGCTGGGAGCAGCGACGATGAGAGCGTGATGACCCTTCAGTTTGACGGCCCAGGGCCGGCGCGGGTACCGTGAACTCGGGCAGGCTGTTGCAGGAGGCTCGGTTGGCCGGTATCCGCGTACGATTCTGGGGCGTGCGAGGCAGTGTGCCCGTACCGGGCGAGCACACGTCCGGGATCGGTGGCAACACCAGCTGTGTCGAGGTCCGCGCAGGCGACGAGATCCTCGTCTTCGACGGCGGCACGGGCTTGCGCTTGCTGGGCAAGTCGCTGCTCGGGCGCATGCCGATCACGCTGCACCTCTTCTTCAGCCACATGCACTGGGACCACATCCAGGGCTTCCCGTTCTTCGGGCCGGCGTTCGTTCCGGGCAACACCATCCATATGTACGGCGGTGCCCAGGTCGCCGGGCGCGTCGAGACTGCGATGGTGGGCCAGATGGAGAGCCCGAGCTTTCCCGTTCGCCTGGAGCAGCTGCCCGCCGCGCTGCACTTCCACGATCTGCACGCCGGCGACACGGTAGAGATCGCGCCGGACGTGCGCGTTCGCTGCGCGGCCGGCAATCATCCCGGCGGCGTGCTCGCCTACCGGGTCGAACACGCGGGCCGCGCGGTCGTGTACCTGACCGACCACGAGCCCGACAAGGGCGTGCAGCCGGAGGGCCTGCTCGAGCTCGCCGACCAGGCCGACGTCCTGATCTACGACTGCCAGTACACGCCCGAGGAATACCAGGGGAAGAAGGACGGCATCTCGCGCGTCGGCTGGGGCCACTCGACCTTCGAGGTCGGCGCCGCGTTCGCCAAGGCCGCCGGCGTGAAGCAGCTCGTGCTCTATCATCACGACCCGGATCAGTCGGACACGGACGTGGCGGCCAAGGTCGAGCGCACGACCAAGCTGTTCGCGAACAGCCGCGCCGCCTACGAGGGGCTCGAGCTCCCGCTCACCCCGCTCGCGAAGAAGAATCCTTAATCTTCGTCCCGGCCGCCGAGCAGACCTGCGCGCATCAGGAAGTACACCAGCTGCATGATCGCGCTGATCGCGCCGGCGACGTAGGTCATCGCGGCGGCGTTGAGTACGGCGCGTGTCCCGTCCACCTCGCCGCGCGAGATCATGCCCTCGGACTGCAGCACCGCGACCGCCCGGTTGCTGGCGTTGAACTCCACCGGCAGCGTGACCAGCGTGAAGATCACGAACGCGCTGAACAGCACCACCCCCAGCCACACCATGTTGGTGGAGGCCATGGCGACGCCAGCCGCGCACAAGAAGCCGCCGATGTTGGAGCCGATCTGGGCGGGCTTGACCACCCAGGAGCGGAACTTGAGCGGTCCGTAGCCGGTGGCGTGCTGGATCGCGTGGCCAGCTTCGTGTGCCGCGACGCCGAGCGAGGCAAGCGAGCGGCCGCGATAGACGTCCGGAGACAGGCGCAGCACCTTTGCGCTCGGGTCGTAGTGGTCGGACAAGAAGCCCTGGACCTCCTCGACGGCGACATCCTGGATGCCCTTGCGGCGCATCAGCTCCAGGGCCGCTTGCGCGCCGGACAGGCCGCTCGCGGCGGGCACCTGGCTGTAGTGCGCGAACGTAGACTTCACCTTCCAGCTCGCGAACAGGCTGAGCAGGAGCCCAGGTGCGAGGAACAGGAAGTACATCGGGTCGAAGTACATGGCGCCCAACTTAAGCGGCCCCCCTGGCTGTGCAAGCTCTCGGGCGGGAGCGACATGGAAGCCCGAGGCTGCTAGTTTCTCTCGAGAAATGGGCGACGACGAACTCAAGCACCGCGGCCCCGAGCGCGCGTCACCGTACGCGGTGAGCCGGCTCTCCGGACCCGTGTCCCTGGTCGATGCCGCGCGGGAGATCGAACGCGCAGACCAGTGGATCGCTTCCACCAGCAACGCCAAGCTGGAGCAGATCGCCGCCCAGATGCGCGCGCTGCGCGAGCAGGCCGAGCAGGTGCTGAGCGAGGCCCGCGAGCATGCTTCCTTACATCGCGCCGACGCGCGCTTCGCCCGACACCCGGGCAAGACCTACCACCTGTACGAGCGGCCCGACGGCGCGCGCTACTGGTCGATGTTGTCGCCGGACGACTGGCGCGGCACGGCTCCGCACACGTTCGTCGGGAGCTACCGGCTGGAGCTCGACCAGTCGTGGACGTCGGTGGCCAAGCTGGCGGAGCGCGACCGCGCGCGCGTGCCGGTCGAGCTGTGGTTCGAGCGCGGGTTGAGCAACGAGGGGAAGAACGAATGAGCGAGCTCGTCATCACCGCCGTGGGGCCAGACCGCCCCGGACTGATCGGGAAGCTGACCGCCCCGCTGTACGAGGCCGGCGCCAACGTCGCGGACTCGCGCATGGTCAACCTGCGCGGCCAGTTCGCGCTGATCCTGCTGGCCGAGGTCTCGACCACGGTCGGCGACGGCTTGCGACAGCGGCTCACGGACGTCGCACGCGAGCTCGGGCTCACGCTCAGCTTCCGCGGCGGCGCCGAAGAACCTCCGCGCGCGCCCACCACCATCGGCCTGCCGTACCGGCTCAACCTCTACGCCCTCGACCAGCCCGGCCTGGTCCATCGCGTCACGGACTTACTCCAGCGCCACGGCGTGAACGTCGAGGAGCTCACGACACGCTCGCAACCGCGGCCCGAAACCGGCGCGCCACTGTTCAGCATGGAGCTGGTGATCACCGTGCCCGCGGGCGCCCCCATCCGCACGCTGCGCGGCGAGCTCGAGCGCCTGTGCGATGAGCTGAACTGCGATCTGGAGCTGTCCGAGAAGAAGACCCGCTAACGGCCTTGCGCTTCGGCGATCCCGCGCACAGTTCAACGCACCTGGCTGAACGGCACGCAGGTGCGGCCTGAACCCCGAAAATTCCAGGTCGTGCGACTTGTTTGTCGAGTCGCAGAAAAACGACGCTGGATTCGTGGACCGACCGGACCGGCCAGGGGTACAAACACACGGTGGTGCGAGCGCTCAAGAGTGTGCCGGGTAGCAGCCAGGGGCCGACCGATGCGGCTTTGGTCGTGGCGGCGAGATCCGGTGAGTCTTGGGCTCAAGAAGCGCTGTTTCGGCGCTACTCGAGGATGGTGAACGGCCTCGCCTTTCGCATCATGGGCCGAGATGGCGACGTGGACGACTTGGTGCAGGACAGCTTCCTCGAAGCACTGCGGAACTTGGACCGCTTGGACAACCCGCAGGCCTTCGCGTCCTGGCTGGGTTCGATCGTGGTCCGCACGGCGGGCAAGCGCTTGCGCAAGCGCTCCCTGCTGAACCGCCTCGGCTTGCGCCGCGCCAATCCCATCGACGCCGACACCATCCTG
>DASUME010000079.1:0-15678 GCA_036277895.1 Polyangiales bacterium | reverse complement strand
AAGCTGAGCAGCGTGAGCTTCTCGTCTACCTTTGCGCTCACGCTGCTGGTGTCCGAAGGGCCGACGTCCGTCGATGCAGGAGCGAGCACACACTACGCTTACGAGCTGCTCGTGGCCGCGGATGCGCCGGTCTCCTATTGGCGCCTCGACGACCCCCTACCCAACGTGCTCGTCAGCGACGACTTCAGCGGTCCCAGCGGTGCGCTGCAGGGCCGCGCGAACTGGACCAAACATCCGGCCTCCGACACGGACGCGCTCGTGAGTACCGCAAGTCGTGTGCGAGTGGGCGCGAACCGGGACGCGACCTACATCGCGCAGACCGCGCTCGCGTCCGCGGACTACGCGGTGAGCGCCGATGTGTACGTCGCGTCCGTGTTGGCCACCGATCAGGCGGGCGTGATCGCGCGCGCGTCGAGCAGCGCAGACACGTACTACTTCGCTGGCTTCGTGCATGTGGGCTTGGCCAACCTGCCGCTCACGAAGCGCTTCGAGCTCTGGAGGATCGGCCCCGTGTTCAACGGTCTGCTCGGCTATGCCGACGAGACGCTGGCCATCAACACGACTCGAAGAATAACCCTCGAGATCCTGGGCAGCACGGTGCGCGCGAGCCTGGACGGCACCGTGCGTGCCACCGCTACCGACACCAACTTCGCAGCCGCCGGCAGCGCTGGCCTGCTGATCGGCTACCCATTCGGCAACACGCAGTCGGAGAGCGCGGGGCTGCACCTCGATAACTTCAGCGTGCGCGAGGCCAACCGCGCGCGCGACAGCAAGGCCGTCAACCACGGCCTGTACATCCATGGGGTGGCACGCAGCGCGGCCGGGGCGCTCCGGGTGCCCAACGGCAGCGCCAGCTTCGACGGCGTCGACGACTACATCGAGGTGGGCCGCCAGATCGCCAACGACTTCTCGATCGAGCTCTGGTTCAAGTCCAGCCAGGGCATCGGCACCCCGATGAGCGCGACCCAGTGGCACCAGACGGCGGGCCTCGTGGACGCCAGCTCCACGCTCGCCACCAACGACTTCGGCATCGGGCTGCGCGCCGATGGGCGCATCCTCGCGGGCACCGGGAAGACGACCTGCGTGCTGATCGTGTGCAACGACGACGACCAGACGCTGGTCTCCGGCGGCAGCACCGCCTACAACGACGGCGCCTGGCATCACGTCGTGTTTACGCGCAGTAAGACGCTCGGCACGCTGACGCTCTACGTCGATGGCGCGCTCAGCAGCACGCTCGCGACCGGGCTCTCGCTGCTCACGCTCGACGCCTCGGCCACGCTTAACATCGGCCGGCTGCAGACGCCCAAGAACTACTTTGCCGGACAGATCGATGAAGTGGCCGTGTACCCGAGCGTGCTCGGCGCGCCCGCGGTGCTGAAGCACTACCAGGCGGGCAGGTTCTGAGCGCGCCCCCTCGTCGCGCATCGACGGATTCGTTGACCTGCGCAACGATCGCGTTTACAGCCAAATCTCGCGGCAAAGACGCGGGAGAACGCCATGACGAGCCTGAGCATGATCGAAGCGGCAACCCAGCCGGTGCGCGTGGCGCACGACACGCAGCTGTCCGGCGTGCGCGCGGTGGGCCGCTCGCTCGCGCTCGCGCTGTGGCGGTTCTGGGACCCGGACGCGCGCGTGATCCTCTCCAACCAGGAGTGGAGCGCTCTGACGCCGGTGCTGCTCGCGCACGGCATGGGCGCGTTCGCGCGCCGGCACACCGGCCACGGCATCCACGGCGCGCGCGCGCGCTCAGATCTGCAGCGCCTCAAGCACACGCTGGCGCTGCTGGACAAGGCGGAGGTTCGCTACCTCGTGAGCGGCGGCTTCAGCTGCGCAGGGCTGTACCCGGAGCCCGGGCTACGCCCGCTCGATCGCCTGGAGCTGTTGCTCGACACGGTCGACCTGCCGCGCGCGGAGCAGGCGCTGCAGCGAGCCGAGCTGCGCATCGACTATCGCCCGATGAGCGCGGCGCCGTTCACCACGCTGGTCGAGCGCTCGCGCTGCCACGAGCTGCTGGCGGTGCGCGCGCTCGGCGCCGAGGACGAGCTGCGGCTCGCGCTGCTGCGCCTGAACGCGGTCGACCCGCTGTGGCTGTGCGACGTGGCGGTGCTGCTGGAGCGCGGCCCGCAGACGCTCGACGTCGAGCGTGTGCTCGCGGGATCGCCGTGGAACGCATGCGCGGTCCAGCTCGCGCGCGACGTGCTCGGGGCGCGCGTGCCGAGCGCCATGGTGGACGCCGTCCCGGCCCAGCGCTCGGCGCCGTGGGTCGAGCGCAGCCTGCTCACGCGCTGGGGCCGCCCTGCCACCACGCTCGACAAGCGCGCGTTTTCCTACGTGCGCCAGCCCAAGCTCTGGCCGACGGTGCTGCGCGATCGGCTGCCCGATCCGGTGCAAGTGAACGCCTCCGCGCGTGTCTCCCCGCAGTGCGGCCCGCTGCGCGCCGGGCTCGGCGTGGCGGTGGTGGCCGCGCGTCAGCTCGTGAAGTACGCGCTGCGCATCATGTGACGCGGCGCAGCTCGAGCCAGCCGCCGTTGCGCACGACCACGCTGAGCGGCTTCATCAGCAGGCCGGAAGCGCGCCCGAGCATACGGCCCAGCACGCACACCACGTCGGCGCCGCGCGTGGCCGCGAGTAAGGCGTCGATGCCGGACAGGTTGGGATCGCTGCGCAGCGCGAGGCGCTCGCCCTCCGCATCGGTCAGCGCGTTGGCCGCGACCTCGAGCTGCGCCGGCGCGAAGATCGCAAACGGCTCGGCCAGCGCAGGGCTCGCGCGGAGATCAGCCGCGAAGCGCTCGCGCAGCACCGACAGCTGGGTCTCGGCGAGCGACACCACCCGCTGCCACGGGGCCTCGGGCACCTGCACGCTCAGCGTGTACTGAAGCAGCTTCGCGCGCGGCGGGCGTGTGGCGCTGTCGATCTCGGCGAACGCCACCTGCGCCAGCCGCGGGCACGGGCCGACCGAGATCCTGCTGTCGTCGCGGCGACGTTCCTCGCTGTAGACCTGGCCGCTCACCAGCTCGATCAGGTAGCGCCGCTCGATCGACGCGCGATCGAGGCCGGTGATCCACTCGCGTGCGACCTCGACCAGCGTCACCTCGCTGAGCGCCTCGCTGCCGTCGACCTCGTCGAGCCAGGCGCGGCGTTGCTCGGGAGCGCTCAGCGGGCCCTCGCGCAGCTGGTCGGTGAAGCGCAGGGCGCCGTCGAGCAAGCGAGAGAGCTCGCCGAGCTCCCCGAACGCGAGCGCATCCCGGAAGCGACCGATCCAGCGCGCGAGCGAAAGCGGAACCGGGTCGGGTGCGGCCGTCAGCAGCTGCGCCAGCGCTTGGTTGATCGACGGCGAGTCGCGCGCCTCGATGCCCGCACGTGCGCACGCCACGCACAGCTCTTCGAACGCCGTCGCCAGCGCAACGGCACCTTGATCGGGTGGCGGTGGGCGCACGGACGAGCGCACGCGCACGTCGGCCGGCGCGGCGCCGTCCGTCAGAAAGCGCAGCACCACTGCGATGTGCTCGCAGCGCTCGACCCCACACGTGCACAGCTCGCGCAGCCGGCCGTCGCGCATGAACAGCGTGACCTGCTCGTTCGCGAGCTCGAAGCTCATGCGCCGCAGCCCGCTCTCGGCGTGCTGAAGAAAGCGCGCGAGCAAGGCCTCGTTCCCGCCTGAGTGCTCGCTCATCCGGCCCCCAGCAGGCGCAGCGTCTCGTGGCGGCGCCCGATCTCGAAGCGCAGCGAGCTCGGCACCCGGCGCAGGTCGAGCGTCAGCACCTCGTGCAGCAGGCCGCGCGCGATCGCGAGCCGACCGTCGCGCTCCACCTGCTCGGAGCGGCGCAGGAAGCAGCGGGCCACGTGCACGATCACCAGCGGGTTGCGCTCCACGCTGCGGCGCGCGAGCTCGAGCGCGCGGCGAAACAGCGCCAGCGCCTGCGCGTAGTCGTCGCGCGCCGCGTAGATCGTGCCCGCGAGGATCATCGGCACCGCCCAGTCCGGGCGGATCTTGACCGCGACCTCGAAGCGCCGCAGCGCGCGACCGTGCGCGCCCAACAGCTGCCACACGCGACCGATCGCGTAGTGCCGGAACGCCCGCACGCGCACGGCGAAGGGCTGTGCGGTCGCGGTGACCTTGCGCTCCGGCTCGGCGCGCGCGGGCAGCGCGTCGTCATCGGGCTCCTCGCCACGCAGCACGAGGCGCGAGCCGATCTGCTGCAGCGCTTCCTCCGCGGCCGCACCCAGTGAGCCCGAAGGCGCATCGCGCGCGACGCGCAGCTCGGCCAGGCCTCGCCCATCGCTGATGCGCCCGAGCGTGTGGATCGCCTTGGTCGCGATCACCGGATCGCTCGAGCGCACGAAGGTGAGCACCACGGGCACGTCCTCGGCCGTGCCGAGCGTGCGCAGACCTTCGAGGGCCCGCGTCAACACGTGCTCGTCCTGGCTCTTCAGCTGCGCGCGCACGTAGTCCGCCGCGCGCCCGTCGCCCACCCGCCCGAGCGCCGCACCGAGCGCGATCCGCTCGACGTCGATCACGCTGCGCTCGTAGGCCGCCAGCAGCGCCGGCCACACGCGCGCGTCTTCGATGCGGCTGATCGCGCGCGCGGTCTCGATCACGATCCGCGACTCGGCGCCCTCCAGCAGCGAGACCAGCGAGGGCACCAGCCGCGCGTCGCTCGCGTAGCGCACGGACGACAGCAGCGCGCGCTTCAGCACCGGGTCGGTGCTGCCCTCGATCAGCGCACCCACGTGCCAGAGCAGCGTGTCGTCGAGATCGCGCGCGTGCAGCATCAGCTGGGCGCGCGCGTCGCCGGACATCTTGGTCAGCGGCTCCTCGTGCGTCTCGCCCTCCCAGTACAACGCGAGCTCACGCTTCAGGCGCTCGCCGAGCTCGATCGCCTCGCGGCGCGCGCTCTGCGCCTCGCGCGAGGTGGGCCCGTTCAGCAGCTGGTGACCGGCCAGCAGCTCGTACGCGATCTCCACGTCGCGCAGCTGCTCCAGCACCTCCTGGATGCTGCGGCGATCGTCGGGCGCGAGCTCCTTGTCCGTGAGCCGCTCGGCGAGCCGGCGGGCGGCGGCGCGGCGCTGCTGCAGCGAGCCCGCGCGCAGCACCGCCAGCAGCGTGGGCACGTCCACCATCGCGGCCACGCTCTCGCCCCCCTCGGCGTCGCTGGTCTTGAGCCGCGCCAGGAACGAGCGGTCCCCCGCCGCGACCGGCATCAGCGAGCTGCCGTTCCCCGGCTGCGCCGTGCGGCGGCGCTCGGCGCGCGACAGCCGCTCCACGTCTGCACTCGCGAGCTCGCTGGCGATCGCGCGCGCCACGGCGCGGTCGTCGCTGTCCGCCGGCAACGCCAGCTGCGCGCGTAGCTCGGGCTTGGCGCCCAGCCCCTCGCGCATCCCACGCGCGAGCTCTTCCCTCGTCTGCCTGCGATCCTGCTGCGTATCGACCCCCCGGTTCTACGCTCGCTCAGCCCAGATCCAACTCCACTCGCTCCGGATCTTCTTCCGCATTCAGATCGTCGCCCTCGATCGAGAGCGTGGTCTCGGTCTCGTCGATGAAGTCGTCGAGCAAGGCATCCTCCACGCCCTCCAGCCCGCCGTCATCCTCGTCGGCGCTGTCGTCGTCATCGTCGAGCTCGTCGTCCCAGCTCGCGCCGGCGCCCTCGCTCTCGTTCAGCCAGCCGTCCTCGGCGAGGTCGTCGTCCAGCTCACCGTCGAGGTCGAGCTTGTCGTCGTCGAGCGCGTAGCCCTCTTCCTCGTCGCCCGGTAGGTCCAGCTCATCGCCGCCGGCGTCGAGCGTCTCCACGTCCAGGCCGACCTCCTCGGGCTCCTCGTCGCCCTCGGGCTCGTCCGCGCCGTCGACGCCGACCTCCTCCGTGCCCTCCGCGCCCAGCGAGTCCTCAAGCTCGTCGAGCTCGTCCTCTTCGTCCGCTACGTTGCCCACTGGTATCAGGCTAACAGCCCGCGCCACGTCACGCACCCGGCGCCTTGAGGCGCGCCATGACCTTCTGTAGGTCTTCCCACACCGGCCGCTTGAACTCGGGGCTGCGCAGCAGGAACGCCGGGTGGTACGTGGGCATGACATCGATGCCGCGGAACTGGCCCCAGCGCCCGCGCCAGCCACCGCCGGCCACGAGCCCCATGTTCTCGGCTGCACAGCGCCCGAGCGCGACGATCACGCGCGGCGCGATGGCGTCGAGCTGGCCGAGCAAGTACGGCGCGCAGGCCCCCGCCTCTTGCGGCAGCGGCGTGCGGTTGCCCGGGGGGCGGCACTTCACGACGTTGCAGATGTAGACGTCGTCGCGCGCAAAGCCCATCGCGGTGATCATCTTGTCGAGCAGCTGCCCCGCCGGTCCGACGAACGGCGAGCCGAGCCGGTCTTCTTCCTGGCCCGGCCCCTCGCCGACGAACACGACCGGGGAGTCCGGGTTGCCGCGCGCGAACACGGTCTGGGTGCGCGCCTTGGCGAGCTCGCAGCTCGTGCACGTGCGCACCTCGGCTTCGAGCTGTGCGAGCCGGGTGCGCCGATCGCCGCCAGCCGCCGGGGCGCGGCTGAGCGCGGCAGCGACATCGTTTGCGGGAAGTTCACGCGGGGCGGCCTGTACGGGCAGGTCGGACACCGCGGGCACCTGCATCGCAGGCACGCCGAAGCCGGAAAGCTGCTGCTCCCAGGCCAGGTAGGCCAGCGCCGCTTCACGCAGCTGTAACAAGTCGAGCTCGGCCGTGGTCACCCGACCGGGTTACAGGCTCCCCCCGGACCGCGCAAGAACGTTCGTTCGCGACCGCGACGTGCTAAGTCAGGCCCGCCAACGTGCAGACCGCCATCATCGTCAACCGCAACGCGGGAAGCATGCGCCGCGACCCTCGGCTCGCCGAGCGCATGCGCAGGATGTGTGGCCGCCACGTCGCGCTGCGCGTGACCGAGACGCTGGGCGACCTGCACAGCGCCATCGACGAGGTCGCGCACGAGGGCGCCACCACGGTGGGTGTGCTCGGCGGCGACGGCACGGCCTCGGCCACGCTGACCGCGCTCTGGCACGCGTACGGCGAGAAGCCCAAGCCCAAGATCGCGTTCCTGCGCGGTGGCACCATGAACACGGTCGCCAGCTCGATGGGCATCAGCCACAAGCAGCCGTCCGAGCTGCTGCGCCGCGCGCTCGGCGCTACCGAGAGCCCCGAGCTGGCCCGCGTGCGCTCGCGGCCGGTGATGGTGGTCGGCGATCGCCTCGGCTTCCTGTTCGGCACCGGCGTCTGGCACGGCTACCTGGCCGAGACCTACAAGCACGGACAGCCGACGCGCCTGATCAACGCCACCACGCTGGTGCGCGCGATCTCCAGCGCCGCCGTCAACGGCGAGACGTTCCAGCGCATCTTCCAGCCCACGCCGATCGAGGTGCGCTTCGCGGGGGGCACCTGGGCGGCGCACCCCTACCTGACGGTGGCCGCGGGCACCGTCGCGGACGTGGGCTTCGGCTTCCGCCCATTTCATCGCGTGTTCCAGACCGAGCGCGGCTTCCAGATCCTCGCCATCCAGGGCGGGCCGGTTGCAGTGCTCAAGGACCTGCCGCGGGTGTTCCTCGCGCGCGGCTTCGATCCACGTACGGCGCACGACCAGATCACCCCCTGGGCGGAGCTCCGGAGCCCGCAGGGCACCTTTGGCTACTCAGTGGACGGCGACGTATGCTCGGCGCAGGGCAGCTTGCGGCTGGAGCTCGGACCGGTGTTCGAGTTCCTCCGCATTTGACTTTGCGCGCAGCGCCCTGTTAGCGTCACAAAGTCGAACGAATCGGAGGGATTGCGTGCGCGTTGAGGCAACCGGCGAGACCAGCGTCGGGATGAAACGCAACCACAACGAGGACAACTACGCGATCCTCTCCGACGAAGACCTCTTCATCGTGGCGGATGGCATGGGTGGCCACGCGTCCGGGGAAGTCGCCAGTCAGATGGCGATCGACACCATGCGCGACTTCTTCCGGGCGACCAGCCAGGACCCCGAGGCGACTTGGCCATACAAGATGGACAAGACGCGTGGGTACCAGGAAAACCGCCTGATCACCGGCATCAAGCTGGCGAACCTGCGCATCTTCGAGGCCGCGCAGCGCAACGCCGGGCAGCGCGGCATGGGCACCACCGTGGTCTCGCTGATCGCGGTCGATGACGGCATCCTGGTGGGGCACGTCGGCGACTCGCGCGTCTACCGCGTGCGCGACGGCAAGCTCACGCAGCTCACCGAAGATCACTCGCTGCTCAACGACTACATCAAGATGAAGCGGCTGACGCCGGAAGAGATCGCGAGCTTCCCGCACAAGAACGTGATCGTGCGCGCGCTGGGCATGAAGGAGAGCGTCAAGGTCGACTGCTTCCTCGACAAGCCTGAAGTGGGCGACATCTACTGTCTGTGCACGGACGGCTTGAGCGGCCCGGTCAGCGACGAAGAGATCCGCGAGCTGGTCTCGCAGCACGGTGATCTCACGGGCAGCACCAAGGCACTAATCGAGCGCGCCAACCGCAACGGCGGCCCGGACAACATCACGGTCATCCTCGCCCGCGTCCTGAAGTGAAGTTCGCGCTGATCGGCGCCTCGGGCTTCGTCGCCGTGCGCCACATGCGCGCGATCGCAGAGACCGGACACCAGCTGGTGGCGGCGCTCGACCCGAACGACAGCGTCGGCGTGATCGACTCGTACTTCCCGGACGCGCACTTCTTCGTGGAGTTCGAGCGCTTCGACCGGCACGTCGACAAGCTGCGCAGGAAAGGGTCGCCGGTCGACTTCGTGAGCGTGTGCTCGCCGAACTACCTGCACGACTCGCACATTCGCTTCGGGCTGCGCAGCGGGGCGAACGTGATCTGCGAGAAGCCGATCGTGCTCAACCCGTGGAACCTCGACGCGCTGCAGAGCCTCGAGGAAGAGTGCGGCAAGCGCGTCTACAACGTGCTCCAGCTGCGCCTGCACCCCGCGATCATCGCGCTGCGCGAGCGCCACCGCTCGGGGGCCAAGCACGACGTCGACCTCGCGTACATCACCAGCCGCGGGCGCTGGTACCACGTGTCCTGGAAGGGCGACCTGCAGAAGTCGGGCGGCATCGCTACCAACATCGGCGTGCACTTCTTCGACATGCTGCAGTGGGTGTTCGGCCGCGTACACGCGTGCGAGGTGCACGTCGCGACCGCGGAGACGGCATCCGGGTACCTGGAGCTGGAGCGCGCGCGTGTGCGCTGGTTTCTCTCGATCGACGCCAAGACGTTGCCCGCGTCCGCGAACGGCAAGCGCACCTTTCGCTCGATCACCGTCGATGGGCAAGAGGTAGAGTTCAGCGAGGGCTTCACCGATCTGCACACCGCCAGCTACCGCGACGTGCTAGCCGGCGGCGGCTTCGGCCTGAACGACGCGCGCCCCGCCGTGGAGCTCGTGCACCGCATTCGGCACGCGGCCGCGCGCGCGAGCGAGCGTATGCATCCCTTGGCCATCACTCCCTAAAGCTGGACCTGCCTCGCGCCCCGTTCGCACGCGTCTACCTCCCCGCTTAGAGTTTCGGGGCGCCTAGCGCGCGCAAAGGGGACATCCATGGGTATCAGCAACGCCTCGGCAGAGTGGAACGGCGACCTCAAGAAGGGCACCGGCGTGATGAAGCCGGCCAACGCCCCAGGCATCAACTTCTCCCTGGGTACTCGCTTCGAGGGTGAGAAGGGCAGCAACCCCGAAGAGCTCGTCGGCGCCGCGCTCAGCGGCTGCTACTCGATGGCGCTCGCAGGCGCGCTCGGCAAGGAAGGCCTGGAGCCGAAGAAGATCGAGACCAAGGCCGCGGTGACGCTCGCCAAGGACGAGGTCGGCTTCCAGATCACGAAGATCGAGCTGACCACCCGCGTCACGCTGCCCGGCGCCGACCCCGCGAAGTTCGACTTCATCGCCCGCAGCACCAAGGAGAGCTGCCCGGTCTCCAAGGCGCTCCTCGGCGTGACGATCACGCTCGACGCGGCGCTGGTCTGAGCCATCGCGTGGGCCGGGGTTTCGTGGAATCGCGAGTCGTGGCACGATCCGCGGGTGCCTCGTAAGCCGCTGCCGAAATGGGTCGTGAGCAACGAAGTCTCGCTCGAGCGCGAGGCCGCCGACTACATCCATCTGACGCCCTCGCAACGCGCGGTGCTCGTGGACGTGCTCTGTTGCGATGCGCAGCGGCTCCTGGCCGCCAGGCCGGACCGAGAGCGCGCGCTCGCCTACCGTGACCCGCTCCCGGCAAGCTCGGTTCAGCTCTTGGCCCGGCTGCGCGCCGAATGGCGAGCCAAGCGCGCGCATGGAAGCTGATAGCCCCCTCTCGAAGGCGATCGCGCTGGGCGCCGCGCTGGAGGACCAGGGCGTGCCGTACGCGATCGGCGGCGCGCTCGCGTACGGCCGTTGGGGCATCCCGCGCGCCACGCTCGACGTCGACATCAACGTGTTCGTCGGCGAAACCGAGCTGCGCCCGGTGCTGGCCGCTCTCACCTCTCTGGGCGTGAGCGTGGAGGCGGCGCAGGCCGAGCGCGACGCAGCAGCCGAGGGAATGTTCGTCGTCCAGTACACCGGAACCCGCATCGACATCTTCGTAGCCAGCATTCCGTTTTGTACCGAGGCTGCGCGAACGCGTGTCCACGTGCCGATCGAGGCTCATTCGGCGTGGTTCCTCTCCGCCGAATCGGTGGCCGTGTTCAAGATGCTGTTCTTCCGGCCGAAGGACATCGCCGACCTCGAGCGCTTGCTCGCCGTGCGGGGCGGCGCGCTCGACGCGGGCTATGTGCGCGAGCAACTCGTGGAAACGGTCGGCGACGACGACGTTCGAATCGCGCGCTGGGACCAGCTGACCGGCGTCGAGTGAGCCCGAGAAGCCTGCTCTGTTCCTGCAGCTGGTCTCGCCACGTAGCGCGCTCGAGCCGCTGCGTGCGTGCCTCGACGACCGCTGCTCGCCGTGTGGCTCAGCTGAGTTCACAGGATGAGGAATCGATGCTGCTCAATCCCAACTTTCAGCACGATGAAGCGCAGTACGAGGCTAGCGAAAGGTTGTGGCGCGAGCTCTGGAACGAGCAGCGTTCATCGGCGGATTGGTCAACACCATGGCTTCGCACAGCGTTCTCGGACGGTCAGCCGCTACGCGATGGAAATCCGATCTTCAGCGCGCTGTCTCGACCCGCCGGGCGCGCAGTGAAGGTGGTGCAGGTAGAGGCAGGAGAGAGCCCAGCCTCGCTATCCGCGTGGGTCAAAGAGATGGAAGATGGGAACGGAGCGCTGATCTTCTGCCTGACGTCCATTGCGTTCTTTCGGATTCAACCGCGGAGACTGCGAAGAACATGCTCAGAAACTGGCTAATGCATCAGGGACATCCCTCGGCGTTCGAGACCGACGTTGCCTGAGCCAGTGCTCGAACTGTCGTAAACCTCCCACGGGTGGCATGAGTGCACGTGCCGGGGCGGTCGTCATACTCAGCTCGTGGTCCGAGGTGGCATAGCGAGCGATGTGGGTCGGCGAGCACGCCTTCGCGCCGCGGCGTTACGTCGCGTCGGCGCTGACGTTGCAGGCGGCCTGCTGAGCGGCTTGGTGGTCAGCCCACGCATTGGGCAGCAGAGAGTGCAGGTCGGCGAGGGGAAAACCGGCTTCGAGCTTGGTGATCACGTCGATGAGGTAGGGCCGCAGTCGTTCGGTTCCGAGCGCGCGCCGTGCGGACTCGATCACGGTGTAGGCCGTGGCGAGTCGTTCGGCGCCCTCGGGCGAACCGCAGAGCACGAAGTTCTTTCGTCCGATGGCGACCTCGCGGATGGCGCGCTCGACACGGCTGTTGTCCAACTCGAATCGACCGTCCAAGAAGCACCGCCTCAGGTAGGGCTCCTGATTGAGGAAGTACTGAGTCGCTTTGGCGAGCGGGTCCTTGGGCCTGAGGCGCGTGTGGACCGCGTGCACCCACTGCGCGAGCTTGTCGAACAGGGGCAGGGAGCGGGCCAGTCGCTCACGCCCGCGCTCGACGTGATTGAGCCCTCGCTCGCGGTACTCGGCCTCGAGTTTGTAGAGGCTCTGAAAGAGAAGCAGAGCCGGGTTGGCGCGCACGTCCTTGGCAGCGACCAGCTCATGAAACGGGCGGCGTGCATGGACCAGGCACCCCAATCGCATCGCGTCGCGGACGAGTTGACGCTTGTCGTCGTGGACATCGACCTTGCTGGCGTAGCCCGCGTACCCGTCGCCCTGAACGAAGCCCTCGGCGAGCGTCAGATGAGTGGCGATCTCCTGCGCGCCCCACGTCTGAGCGAAGCGAAAGCCGACCAGCGGTCCCTGCCCCACGAAGCACCACAGATGCCCCTTGGCGCCCGGCCGCGTTTTTCCTTTATTGGTCGGCTTCAAGAAGAGCAGACCCGTGTCATCAACGCCGATGTAGTCCTGCGCGAGCAGACGTCCGATCACCACGTCTGCGAGCGGACCGAGCAATGCCGTGACGTAAGTCCACCAACGCCCGAGGGTGCTGGGGGGCAGGTCGAGGCCGAGGCGAATGAGCTGCTCGCGTACACGGTGCAGAGGCAGTGCATCATCGCACTTGAGAATGAGGAACTCGGCGAGCAGCGACGGGGCGGCGCGCACCTTTCGCTTGCGCTCCACACGCGGGGCCGTGCTCATGTCTTTGCGGCACGGAATACACGCCAGCACCTCGCGCGTCTCGACGTGCGCTTCCACGTGTCCCGGCACGTATTCCAGCCGCACGTTCTGACGATGCCCTACGCAAGTACGCTCGACGCCACAGAGCGCGCACGGTCGCTCCTCATCGGGCACTCGCACCGGCGTTTCGATCTTACGCAGGTGCTCGGCCAGAGGGCGTCGGCCGCCGCCTCCATGACGCTTCAACTTCTCGACCTTCGGCACCTCAGGCGTCTGCGCACCGGGCGTCTGCGGCACGGCGGGCGAGTCGTCGGCCGCGGCTGCATCCAGTCCGAGCGCGTCCGCCGCATCCTCCTCGAATTCCGCTTCGCACGCGTCCGGCGTCGGAACCAGAGGAGGCTCGGGAACGTTGCCTTCGGCATCGAGGGCGCCGTCGAAGTCCAGGTAGGCTTGCGCGAGCTGGTCAGAGTCCAACTTCTCGCTCGTCTTGCCGAACTGAAGCCGCTTCGAGAGCCGTGCATGGATCTTCAAACGCTGTAGTTCGAGCGACTGCTCGACCAAGATCGAACGCATCGCCGCCAGCGCGCCGTCTAGCTCCAACTTGCCATCGCGCACGAGCGCTTGCACGGGCGCGAGCAGATTGTCGGCCTCCTTCTCCGCCCGCTTCGTCCATGCAGACACGATGCGTTCAATCTGCTCGGGCGTCGCCGCCGCGAGCAGAGCATCGACTTCATCGGGGGGAGGACGACGACCGTTCACGCAGTCATCGGCTACCACGAACGATCACGCGCGCAAGTTCGAATCGTTGCCGTCTACGCCGCAATCGCGCGTCGCTTCTTCGAGCTCGCGTGCACCGCGTCGATAGCGCTTGCTGCGCTTGGCATTCTTAATATCGATTCCCTCCAACATCAGGCTCAGCTCGGCCGCGTCAATCTCCACGTGCAGCGCGCCGCTCGCCGCATCGCGAACACGCCTGAAGGTGCCGACCTCGAGACGCTTGTGAAGAATGCATAGCCCGGAGCGATCCCAAAACAGGCACTTCGCTTGGTCACCACGGCGGTTGATGAACACGAACAGGTGCCCGTGCGTGATGTCGAACCCGAAGGCGCCTTCCACGGTCGCCGACAGGCGATCGAAGCTGCGGCGCATGTCAGTCGGTTCCGCTGCCATGTACACGCGCACGCTCGAAGGAAGAGTCAGCATCCGCGTCCTCCCTCTGCCAGCGCGAGCAATGCAGCCAGGCGCGGATCCTCGACCTGCGATAACTGACACCGAACACGACGGCCATTGACGAGCACAACCTCGACCTCGTTCGATGTCGGCGTAGGCGCAGCATCGTGCGCCGTGCGCGCGCCACTGCCGACCTGCTCCGCGCTGCGCACGTGCACGGCCACGAAGGGTGGCGGCGGAGTAGCGACCGCCGGACGCCTTCCGCTCCGCCGGGGAGCCAGGCGCGAAGCCCAGAACGAGAACGTGCCTCGATGAAGACCCTCCCGCTTCGCGAACTCCCTGCGGCTCAGGCCGCTGCGCTCGCATGTATTTACCAACGCTGACCACTCCGCAGCGCTCCGCCGCACCGCAATCCTCGTGCTCGACATGCGCTGACACTGGCCGATGTCCGACCACCACGCATTCATGCCGGCCGTGGGAGGTTTACGTATTGAAGCACTGCTTGGAGCAGAGATGCATCGTCTCTGGACACACGCATTGTCCCGCGCCATTGCAGACGCCGCCAACGATAGAGTCTTTGCAAGGTATGCCCGCCGGCACCGGAGTATTGGGAGGACAGATGCGCTCTCCACCGGTCCCGCACGTCCAGTACGATGCAGCACTGCAGTAGCCGTTAGACCACTGACGGCACAGTGACGCTTCGAGGCATGCGCTGTCGCACGGGGTGCTGCCCTGGGGACAAGCGCAAAGCCCGCTCTCGCACGTCTGTCCGCGCAGGGGGCACGTGCAGTCTGGCGCGCACTTGTCGCCCTGCAAATGGGTTCCCGAAGGACAGCTTTTTTCCTTCCTCGCGACGGTGAGAGTCTGTGCCCAAGTGCCGAGATTATTTGTTCCCGCTAGGAGACCGAAGTCCAAAATGCTGTTCCCCTCGAGCGGGTCCATCACGAACAGGTTGTACCCGATCCCTCCGCCGACGATCATCGCTGACATCTGGTAACCGACGATGGCGTGCCCGCCGCCTTCTGCCCAGTTGAACGCGATGTAAAAGGGACGTCCGTTCTTAGTTTCGGCGAGGGCTTCGTCCGCTGTGAGCGATCGGCTGAATGGAGTGGTGACGAGCTCGGGGGCAAAATGTTTTGTGACAAGGTCCATGCCGATGTGGTGGACGCCGTCATCTCCGAAAAGAAGGTTCGGCTCGTTTTTGAGACCGGGCGTTCCGTACGCTGCAAGTTCTGTCTGAGACGCTGAAACGCCGTAGAACCTCAGCATGGCTTCGCAGCTGGCAGCCCAGCACCAGTTGCTTCGCTCTTGTGGCACGAAGGGTACGTCAGTCTGAGCGGCTACGATGCTCGACAGGAAGGCCAGCGCGAGCACAAGCGGGGCCGCTTTTCTCATCGGGGACCTCGCATGCTGCTCCGCACTGCCGGCCGTATGCGGGCAGCGATCTGCTTTAGTGGCTGGAACAAGCCGCCCGCTGTCTTGGGCATTGGGTGGATACGTAAGAGCGCAGAACGCTCAGAGGGGTCTGAGAGGAAGTACTCTTGTGCCTGGCGCATGAAAACGAGGCTGGGGCGCTTCGATTGCCATCGTGGCAGCCGCAGTTGTCGGTCGATTGATGAAGCGAGCTTCGCGTGTCCAGCCGAAACAGGTTTGCACTCGTCTCCCGCTCGCATGACCACAACTAAAAATTTCGTTGAGTTGTTAAGAAGGATCGGAACATAGGTGAAAGGAGTGGACTCGGTCAGACTGTCAACTGTCGCGTCTGCCCTTACAGTTGATAGTACCGTGGCCGGTAGAAGAATCCGAAGTGGAAGTGGTGTGCCATGTCTGAGTAGCGGCACGTCGTCGGCCGTAACCCCGAAGGTGGAAGGAGACGATGCGACGAAACGTTGCAGACCTGCCGCCGCCGCTTGCTC
>DASUME010000078.1:0-2323 GCA_036277895.1 Polyangiales bacterium | reverse complement strand
CCACGTGCAACACGCGCGCGTGCAGGCAGACAACCTCGCGTTCGCTGGCCAGTCGCTCGATTTCCGCGCGAGCTGGCTCGGTCAAGCAGGCGACGACGACCTGTTCGAGACGAGCGCGACGCTCGACGACGGCACCGTCGTCGGCGCCATGCAGCTCACCTTGCGCCGCCAGGAAGGCAGCTACGCAGTCCAGTGAGCAGACGCGCTCAGCGCTGCCAGTGCTCTGGAAGGGCGTGGCGACCGTAAAATTTGTCGTAGAACTCGCGGTCGAGGTGTCCACACTGAAAGCCGACGTTCGTCTTGTAGGGCGGCGCGTAGGCAGGAAACCTCCCGTAGGTACGGAACAGGTACTCGCAGTACGCGACCGTCGCCGCGATGGTCTGCTCCGACGGACGTGCACCAGCCTTGGCAATCGCTTGAGGGTCGAGCCACGCGCTCGCTTTGGCGCCCTCACCGAACAACCCCTGCCGACCCCATTTCCGCTCCACCACGGCGTGCACGGCCTCCTCCATGGTTGGAAAGTAGGGCGGACAGTACGCGCGCAGCAGCGGTCTTCCGTCGACCTCGAGTCCGACGGGAAAGTGCACCGGTGGATTCTTGCCGAGCAGCGAACCAAAGAGCTTGGTCGCACGCGTGGCTCCGAGATAGTCCAACGTGCCCATCGTCTGACGTCGGAAGTCCAAGGCGTCGAACCACGCAAACTCGTGACCGGCATAATTGGGAAAGCCGCCGAGACCCATCGCGTGCGCCGTGAGGCCGAGGTTCTGAAGCATCATTCCCTGCTCGACGATCACCACCCCTTGCAGGATCTGCTCGAGCCGCTCGATGGTAATGGTCTTGCCTGCACTCACCGTGTCGTCGAGGTGGCCGCGCTTGCCTGCGAAGGCCGCGAGCCCCGCCGGTCGGAAGCCCCGTCGTTCATCGACCACGAAGATACGCATGGTCTCGTTGAGGAACTCAAGCAGACCATTGATGTACATGTACGTGTAGTCGTTGACTGGTACGAAGTACGTGGTCCCGGGCGCGTACAGATCCCAGCGATTGACGTCGAGGTTGTACGGAGGCGCGACCGGCGGCGCGGTGCGGCCGGCCTTGAGCAGCACACGACTCTTGCGGAACAGACCGACCAGGTCTCGATTGGCCGACAGCCGCACTGCTTCAGCGTACTCGTCGCTGGAGAAGTCTTGCGGTCGCTTCAAGTAGTAGGTGCCCTCGTCGTTTGTGACGAACACACTCACTGCGTGCACCGCGTCTGCGCTCGACACGGTGCGGCCCAAGAAGCTGCCCATCATCGTGCCACCGCCTCCGGGGGCGTAGTTGAGCTCCGCGAGCGCGTGACCCGTGATGCCGCAGGCCGCAAAGGCCAGCGTCGCGAGCTCAGTCTCCGAGAGCGACTTCGCTGGCGCAGCGCTGCGGTGGGCTAGCGGCCCTTGCATCGTCATTCCTCTGGCGAAGCGACGCGAGCGCCGCAGGCGCAACACCTCCAGTAGACTCGTGAGCAGCTCCGACGCAGCAGGTTGAGGCATGGGCGCGCTCGTCGGCGTGGGTTCGTACATGGGGGCTCCTCCAGAGGGTTGAGGGGAGTACGATCAGCGCGGTCGTTCGCAGTGCACGTAGCGCAAAAGCGCGAGCGCGGCGCGACGGGTTCCAATCGGTATCGGCGTCAACCGGCCGCTGGCTTGGGCCGGGTGTTGACTTCCAGCTGCGCGGCGAAGGCTCGCTTGTAGGCGGGTCGTTGTTCGCCCCGCGCCACGTAGGCGGCCAGGTTCGCGTGCTCGTCGAGGAGGCCCGAGGCTCGCACCCTGAGGAGCGCCGACACCATCAACAGGTCGCCGGCGCTGAACGCACCGTCGAACCAGTCGGCATCGCCGAGGCGAGCGGACAGCTGCTTCAGCTTGGCGCGCACACGGTCCGCGACGAGCGGCAGCCGCTCGACCTGCCAGGGCTTGTCGCTCTCCAGCAGCTTGGCGTTCTGCAGCTCGAGGATCGGCGGCTCCACCGTGTTGAGTGCGGCGAACATCCACGTGATGGCGCGCGCTCGCGCGTGGGCATCCTTGGGCAGCAGGGCTGCATGGTGCTCGGCGATGTGGAAGACGATCGCTCCGCTCATCGCGGCCCCAAAGAAATCTGCCAGCGGTGGTACTCTCGCGGAGTGTTCGTTGAACCCGACTGGAAGGCAGAGATCGACTTCGAGTCACGCCTGACAGCGGTCCCGGCGGGTGCGACCGTGCGCGGCATGTTCCTGCAGCTGCTGCAGGAGTCCATGAGTGGAGACGCTGCCAGCGCAGTACGTAGCCGGCGCTACGTCTCGTTCAAGAGCTAT
>DASUME010000077.1:0-12522 GCA_036277895.1 Polyangiales bacterium | reverse complement strand
GCACCTTTCGCAGCGTGCACGCCTCCGCTGACGGGCGACACGCGTGGGTCGTCGGCGATTATCGGACGGCGCTCGAGACCTCCGATGCCGGCGTGAGCTGGCATCCGTTCCTCACGGAGACCTCGCGCCCAGGGCGCGCTCTCTACGGCGTACTGGCGGGTGTCGCGCTTCTCCTCGTGGGCATCGTGGTGGTCCGGAAGCGCCGCGCGTGATGACGACACGGCGCGGCGAGGCGAGGTTGCGACGCCGCGACGCGGAAGCGCGTCGCGACGCAGCACACCCCGCCCGCGCTGCGTTGCAAACGGAGGCGCAACCAGATGCGAGACCGGCTCGCTCCCCTGCGTCGCGTGCGTGCAGGTCGGGCAACCCTGCAGCTCCAGCGCGGTGAAGCGATGCGCGGAGGGCGCCAGCGGCGACGTTGTGAGCAAGGCGCGGCATGAGCTACGGCATGGGCAGCGTGAGGGCGCGGTCGTTTACCTGGTCCACCAGCCTTGCGCGCGTGGCGAGGTACTCCGACCTCATCCCGCGCGTGCGGTAGGCGAGCGTGGCGAGCAGCCAGGCGCGGGCCGAGTGCGGGGCTTCGCGGGTGTTGCGGGCGAGCTCGGCGAGGAAGACGGCGTCGTTCGGGCCTGGTGTGGCGGCGCGGGCGAACGCGTCGTCCACGCGCAGCTCGCGGTAGGCATGTTGCGACAGATACGACGCATCGACGGCCGCGCGGCGCACGTACACGGCGCCACGATCGTCCCACGTCAGCAGCGCCCAGGCGGGGTCGCGCGCGAGCAAGCTCGGCTCGTTGGGGGCGTTCCAACGTACCGCGGCGACGTCGAAGTGGTACTTGCGATCCAACGCGGCGAACTGCGCGGGGTCTGTGTCGGCGCGCAGCACCTCGAGGAAGAAGCGATCGTCGTAGACGGTGTCGTTGCGGCCGTCGATCAGCACCTTGCGATCGAGCGCGTAGAGGAAGTAGCCGCCGAAGTCGAACGAGTGGAAGACGTGCCCACGCGCGGGCACGTCGCGGATCACGGAGGCGAGGTGCACGGGCACGAGCGTGTCGATGATGCCGGGGCCCCAGAACGCGGGCGCCACGCGCAGCGCCGACGATGCGAGCGAGCCGAGCGCCAGCGTGGCCAACGCGGCGTGCATCAGGGCAGGACGGACTTGCAAGCGAGCCACCAGCGCATCGAGCCCACGCGCCGCGGGGGGCGCTGCCGCGATCGCCGCGAAGGGCACGAGCCGCGCGCCCGTCATCGCGGCCACCAGGCCCAGCGCGAGCGCCACCAGCTCGAAGTCTGGCTTCTGGCGCGTGCGCACGCGCTCGAACAACGCGCAGGCGAGCAGCGGCACGAACGTCGCGTGATCGCGAACCAGACCGGTCCACGTGAGCGGCTGCCACTCGGCGATGTGCGCGTGGAAGCTCGCGCGCGAGGCGACGTCGAACGTGGAGCGGAAGTAGAACCAGCCGCCGGGGTTGAGCGCGAGCGCCAACGCCGACGCGAGCGTGACCAGCAATAGCGCATGACGCCGCTCGAAGACGAGCGCCAGCGCGGCGCTGCCGAGCAGCACCATCAGCCCGAGCGTGCCCCCGCGATGCAGGTAGCCCCAGGCGAGGAACAACACCGGCACAACCTGCACGTGCCCGGCGCGCAGCAGCCACAACAACAGCGCGAAGCACAGGTACGAGAACGTCTGCGGCTTGGGCTCCAGCGCCATGTACGAGGCCGCGCCCAGCCAGCAGATCACGACCGCGACCGCGGACGGCCGAGCCCGACACGAGGCGCCGACGATCAGCGCGAGCCCGAGCAGCAGCGCGGAGTTGAACCAGACCACGCCCGCGAAGCCGCCCGCGCGCTCCACCAGCGCAAACAGCACCTGCGCGAGAGCCTCGGTGTACTTCCACGGCCCGGCGGAGGCGTATGAGAACGGGTCCGTGTGCGGGATCTGTCCGTGGGCCAGCATCCAGCGGCCCGCCGCCACGTGCGAGAAGATGTCCGCGTCGCCGATCTTCACCACCGTCGTCGCCGCGAACAGCAGCGCGGCGATCGGCACCAGCAGCCGGCCCAGCCCCCGAGGTCGGTCCATGAGTGCTCGAGGATACCGCCTGGAGATCCTTGCGGAAAGAACCGAGGCCTAGGCCCGGTCAGAAGGCCCGCCCGGGCCTGGCCATGTCGTTTTTGGGCTGCGCTCCGCTCGCGCCTGCGCTATCCAGGCGCCTCTGTTTACCGGGGCCGTGCCTTGTGCCGCCCCCCACGGCGATACGAGGATCTCACCATGTACTTGCACCTGCCCCGCAGCCAGAAGCGTGACCGTAAGAAGGGCGCTCGCTACAGCGCCAAGCTCAAGGCGAAGAACCGCCGCCGCGTCAACCGCATGCAGGGTCGCCGCCTCTCCAAGGCGCGCTGAGCTCCCACGCAGGCTCCTCGAGCCTGACGCTCAAAAACCGAAACGCCCGCCGGGAAGCTCCCGCGCGGGCGTTCGTCGTTACGTCGGGCGCCCGAAGGCGCCGACCCTTACTTCTTGTCGCCGGAGCGGTTCTCGCGCAACAGCACCTCGCGCGCTTCGGCTGAGCCCGGGCCCTGCTCGTCGCGCGCGCGGATCAGCAGCCCGCGCTCCTTCATCGCGCTGAACGCCTCGGCCGCGAGCTTGCGCTTGCCGGGCTCCTGGCCCTTGAGCGCCTCGTACAGCTTCACGCGGATGTCGCGCGCCGCCAGGCCACCGGGGCCGGCCCAGCCCACCTTCAGGCGCTGGACCACCTGCGTCCACGGCACGCTGAAGGTCAGCTCGCCCTTGCTGGTACGCAGGATGTTCGCCACTTGCAGGCGGCGGAAGATCTCGCCGCTCGTGAAGTTCTGCGCGGTGATCAGGTTGAAGAAGTCCGAGTCGTCCGCCATCAGGAACTCCTGCAGCACCTCGCGGAGCTCACGGTCGGTCTCGATCTGGTGGTACAGCTCCGCCGCCGCGACCTCGTTGCCGCCGAGGATGATCGCGAACGCCGCCTCGCGCTTGAGGTCCGGCTTCTTGAGCATGTCGAGCAGCAGCGCGTCGTTGGCGGGGTCGGCCGCGTAGCCGAGCGCCAGGGCGGCGCTGCGCCGCACGTCGGCGGGCTGCGAGGGCTGCAGCAGCTCGGTGAGCTGACCGCTGAGCGCCTGCGCGTCGGCCTGCCACAGCCCCTGCACGTAGTACGCGCGCGTCGTTTCATCGAGCGCGCTGTTCTTGGCCTTGGTCACGATCGTGACCAGGGTCTTGTCGTCCGCGATCTGACCGAGCGTGGTGCCTGCGATCTGACGCAGCTTCGCGCTGTCCAGCCCGTCTTCGATCAGGGTCATCAGTCCGGGCACCGCATCGAGCTTGCCGTAGCGACCGAGTGCGCGGATCGCGATCTCGCGGTCGCGCACGATCTCTTCGGTGGGGATGCTCGGCTTCGAGAAGTCGACGTCCTTCGGGCGCTTCAGCTGGCCGAGGAAGCCCTTGTACGGCGCCATGTACTTGAGGTCGCCGAGCGCGTAGGACGCGGCTTCCTTGTCGTCCGTGGTCAGGTCCTTGGCCACGGTCGGGCCCGCGCTGATCGCACCCGACTTGCCGATCGCCTTGAGCAGGCCGGCCTTGCGGCTGGCCAGCGTGCTGTCCTTGAGCAGCGGCGCGAGCGCTTCGCCGACGGGCGGCTTCGCGATCAACGCCAGCGCATCGAGCGCATCGAGCGACACGGTGCGATCTTCGTTCTTCACCAGCGGCAGCAACGCCGGCACGGCGCGCGGATCGCCGAGATCGGCGAGCGCGAGCGCCGAGGTGCTGCGGATGTCTTCGTCCGCGTCGTTCAGCAAGCTCGCGAACACGTCCGCGACGCGCGGGTCGTGGCTGTCCTTGAGCAGGCCGACCAGCGAACGCTTGAGGTCGACGCTGATGCTGCCGGTCATCAGCTTCGCGATCTCGGGTGCACCCGTGGAGCGCGAGATCGAGTCGAGCACGCTCTGGCGCATCGACGGGTTCCTCTGCAGCATCGCGAACAGCGGCTCGGCGGCGCGCGGATCGCCGGAGCGGCCGAGGCCCGCGGCAGCTTCGCGCACGACCTCGACGTCTGCGTCGTTGAGTAGCTTGATCAGCGGGTCGACCGCGGACGCGTCTGCCGCCTCCGCGAGCGCCTGCGCGACCAGCGCGCGGATCGACTTGTTCGGGTTCTTGAGCAGCTCGTCGCTGGCGAGCTTTTGCTTGCCCACCACGTCGACGATCACCTTCGGATCGAACGTGGGCTTGCCGTCGAGGTCTTCGAGGTTCTGAAGGTGACCCGACGTGAACTCGGTCAAGATCTCGGGCACCGCCGCCGGCTCCTTGAGCACGGCCAGCGTCCACACCACCTGCGACTTGTCGACGGCGGTGGTGGTGGGCAGGACCTCCATCAGCTTGGGCTTCGCCTGGTCGGCGAGCGGCGAGCCGATGTGGGCGAGCGCGCGTGCACCCGCGCGGCGCACGATCCCGGGCTCGTCGAGCGCCTGGATCATGATCGGCACGCTCTTGGCGTCCTTGAACGAACCCAGGTTGAGCAGGATGCGCTCCTTGACGTCGTCGTGCTGCGAGTCGGCATACGCCTGGCGCAGCGCGACCAGCAGGGCCTCGCCCTTCAGCGAAGCGGCCGCCTCGAGCGCCTGGTTACGCGTCTCGTAGGAGACGTTCTGCTGGTAGGCCCAGTAGCCGAGGCCGAGCGCGCCCCCGACGATGGCGATGCCGATGATGCGGCCGACCGGCGAGGTCTTGCGGTTCATCTTCCGCATGATCTCGTCGTCGTTGCCGCCGACGTCGGGGACCGGGTCCTCGTACTGGCTGAAGTCGAACTGCTGCGGTTGTTGCGGTTGCTGCGCGCCAGAGTTCTGGGCGTAAGGGTCGTGTTGCGGATCGAACCGGCGGTCCGAGTCAGGGCCTTGCATGGCGGTCCTCGATTTTGCTCGCACGCGGAGAGACCGCGCGCTTCTGCGCGATGTGGTGCGCGACGATAACCAGAGATTTGCGCCAGCCGCAACGATCAGGATGCGTGGCGGGAACCGCGAATTGGCGCCCGTGGGGCGCCTACACCGTCAGGGGCGCAAGATCGCCGTCGAAGTTGGGGGCGGATCGGGGTGCTTTCGCAGAATCTTGATTGACTATGGCTACTTACGTCGGTTAGAACGAGGAGCAGGAGGGTTTCTCGATGACCAAGTCCGAGTTGATCGATGCGGTGGCGCGGCGCACCCAGATCACGAAGAGCCGGGCCGAGCTCGTCGTCAACTGCGTATTCGACTCGATGACGTCGGCGCTCGAACGCGGCGAAGGCATCGAGATCCGCGGCTTCGGCAGCTTCACGGTGCGCGAATACAAGCCGTACAGCGGCCGCAATCCGCGTACTGGTCGTGCGGTGCCGGTGCCCGAGAAGCGCCTGCCGTTCTTCAAGGTCGGCAAGGAGCTCAAGGAGCTCGTCAACGCCGGGCAGGGCACGATCGAGGTCGATGACGAAGACCACGACGACGACAGCCACGAAGAAGAAGACGACAGCGACGAATGACTACAGTCGTGCGAGCTCGACCACCTGCGGCGCGAGCGCCCGGTCGGGATCGATCGCGCGCAGCATCGCGTCGGCGGGCGTCTCGCCGCGTGACACCAGCTCGGCCAGAGGCGCGAGGTAACGCGTCTCGTCTCCGCGAGGATCTTTCTCCGTAGCCGCCAGGCGCAGCAGGCCCTCGCGCGCGAGCGTGACCAGCTCCGACGCCCAGGTGCCGACCGGCTGCCCCGCCAGCTCTGCCGCCAGCCCGCGCTGCGCGATCTCGCGCCGCGATCCCTCGGCCTGCGCAAAGCTCAGCTTGGAGGCGATCACTTCGGCTCCGCGCAGGGCTGCGTCGTCGTAGTAGAGACCCTTGGCGAACGCGCCGAGTGCGGGCGTCAGCGCCGCCGACAGGCTGTCCGCACCGCGCAGCTCGATCGTGCGCTTGAGCCGCACCTCGGGGAACAACGTGCCCAGGTGCGCGACCCAGTCGTCCGTGGTCGCGTGCGTGCCGCCGTAGCCGTCGCGCATGAAGGCGCGGAACGTCTGCCCGGTGTTGTGGACGACCTTCGACTCGCGCTTGACCAGGAACATCGGCACGTCGAGCGCCCACTCCACATAGCGCGCGAACGACGCGTCGCTCTCCCACAGGAACGGCAGCAGGCCCGTGCGATCCGGATCGGTGTCGAGCCAGACCAGGCCGCGGTGCGTGCGCTCGCCGCTGATCGCGCCCTCGTAGAACGGGCTGTTGGCGAACATCGCGGTCAGCACGGGCGACAGCGCGAGCGACACGCGCAGCTTGCGCATCGCGTCAGCCTCGGAGCTGTAGTCGAGGTTGGCCTGCACCGTACAGGTGCGGCGCATCATGTCGAGGCCCTTGCCGCCGCGCTGCGGCAGATACTCGCGCATCACGCCGTAGCGGAGCTTGGGTACCCAGGGCAGATCGGCCTGCGCCGCGAACGGATGGAAGCCGAGCCCGAGCCACGTGATGCCGAGCGCGCTACCGATCTCGTGGATCTCACGCAGGTGCTCGTCCCACTCCTCGGCCGTGTCGTGGATGCTCTGGAACGGCGCGCCCGAGAGCTCGAGCTGCCCGCCCGGCTCCAGCGTGATCGAGGCCAGCCCGCGCTTGAGCGCGATGACGTCGCCGCCCTTGTACTCGCTCTCGGGTTGCCAGCCGTACTTGGCAGCCAGAGCTTCCAGCACGGCGTGCACGCCGCGTGACCCCTCGTACGGGATGGGCGCGAAGCTGTCGGTCAGCAGGCCGAACTTCTCCGCCTCGGTACCCACCTTCCACGCGCTCGCCGGCTTGAGCGCGTCGTGGAAGGGCGCGAGCAAGTCGTCTCGACTGAGTGCGTGCCGCGGGGTGAGCTGAGTCAGAGAGGCCTCCATGCGACGTGTGTCGCCACGCCCGGTGCGGCGTTACGTCACGCTCCGGGAGCCGCTGGATAGCCGACGCGTCCCATCTCGACAACCAGCGACGAAGTAGTCCCGGCACCGGCCACGCGCGAGTTGGACTTTTGCGGGCGGCACCGATAAGGAGAGCAAGTGCACCGTTTTTCTGCGCGCCCGCGCACATGGTTCTGCTTCGCCATCGCGCTGGCCCTGCTCGCAGCCTGTGGTGCGCCGTTGCTGTCGCTGGAGCCGGGTGCGCGTGCGTTCACACCCGAGGACTACGAGGATGTGTACTCCCGGTGGACCCGCTCGGCGCGCCCCTACGACTTCGGGCGCCTGGCCACCATCCTCAACCTGACGGCCACGTTCGAGGCGCGCGAGTTTCGCTGGGCGTACGTGGTGCGCTACGGGGCCGACTTCGGCCTCAGCACCGAGGCGCGCAACGCGCTGCTCGCCGAGTCGCTCCAGGACGCGGGCCAGCATCATCGCTTCTTCGTCACGCTCGGCGGGGCGCGGCCGCGTGAGCTCGACCTGACCGACGACCGCGGCGCCTGGCGCGTGTTGCTGCTCGACGACCGCGGCCGCCAGACGCGGCCGATCGAGATCCAGCACGTCCGCCAGCCCACGCCGGCCGAGCGCCGCTACTTTCCGAGCGTTTCCACGCAGCGCCAGGCGTTCCGGTTGGTCTTTCCGGTCATGCACCAGGACGGCTATCCCACGCTGCCGCGCGAGGCCGCGTTCGCGACGCTGCGCTTCACGGGTTCCGAGGGGCAGGTCGATCTGAAGTGGGAGTTCACGCATCCGTGAGCGCGGGTGTGCACGCCCAGTGCACCGCTGCGTAAACTGACCCTTTTGTCGCGGGGGTCCGCTTGACGGGCCCGCGGGGTCGAGCGTACGTTCCCGACCCCGCGCCCATCCTTGGCAGCGGTCAGGCACGTTATGACCGAACCACAAGAAGCATCCCAGGCTCCCGCGCAGGCGGTCGATGCCGAATCGGGTGCGAGTCAGGGCGCAGTCGCCCAGAACCCGTCCCCATCCGAAGCCGCAAGCACCGCCCCCGAGGCGCGTGTGAGCGCAGAACCCAGCAGTGCAGCGACTGGAGAGGACGCTGCCGACGACGCCAGCGACGCGAACGAAGAAGGTGGAGAAGAAGCCAGCGCAGAGGGTGCGGCTCCGGGCGATCCGGCGCGCAAGAAGCGCAGGCGTCGTCGTCGCAAGAAGCCGGGTGCCCAGGCGGCCGAAGGTGCCGAGGGCGGCGAGAGCCAGGGTGAGGGCGCAGGCGGCAAGCCGGAGCGTCCGCATCGTGAGCCACGCGAAGGGCATCGCGAAGGGGCGGGCGGCGTGTTCGCGCGCTTCTTCGACGGCCCGTCCGCGGGCAAGCGGCACGCGTTCTCGGCTGGCGAGGTCGTCGCGGGTCGGGTGGTGAAGATCAACGACGGCGCCTTCGTGGTCGACCTGTTCGGCAAGGCCACCGCGTTCGTCGATGTGTTCGAGCCGCACGAGGTTCCGACCGTTCCCGAGCCGCCTCCTCCTGCGCCGAGCGCAGAGGCGGTCGCGCGTGCAGAGGGCGAAGGCCTTCCGCCCGCACCGGCCGAAGGGGCCGAAGCACCGGTCGAGGGTGTGGACGCGCCGATCGAAGGCACCGTCACGGCGGGCGAGATCAGCGCGCTCGGCGAGTCGTCCGCGGCCGCGGCCGCGGAGTCGAACTTCGGCGAGCAGCCTGCGTCCGATGTCGGCGATTCGTCGACCGAGGTGGTGCGCGCGAGCACGCCGCCGGAAGAGCCGGTCGCGAGCGTCAGCGCCGAGCAGGTCGACGTGCCGAACAGCGAGGGCAGCTACGGGCATGCCGCCGCGACCTCGGCCTTCGGCGAGCAGCCCGAAGAAGCGCACGCCGAAGCGAGCAGCGAAGAGCAGCCCGAAGAAGAGCACCATGAGGGCGAGGAAGCGGAGCCCGAGCCCGAGGCGCCGCCGCCTCCGGAGCTCGGCACCATCTTCCGCGGTCGCATCGGCTCGGTCGCGGAGAGCGGGCACGTCGTGCTCGTCAACCGCATCGTCGACGTGCAGGCGGCCAAGCAACGCATCGTGAACGCGCGCGAGTCGCGCCAGCGCGTGCGCGGCGTGGTCTACGGGTTCAACCGCGGCGGCTTCGACGTGTTGGTCGAAGGCGTGCGCGTGTTCTGCCCGGCGAGCGGCATGTCGCTCGGTCCGCTCGACAACCCGGAGCTGCAGCTCGGTCAGCGCCTCGAGTTCACCGTGCCGCCCGCCAAGGCCGGCACGCACGGGCTCGTGGTGTCGCGCCGCGGCATCCTGGAGCGCCAGCAGCGCAAGGCCGCCAAGCAGCTGTTCCGTTCGCTCTCGCCCGGCCAGCGCCTCAAGGGTCGCGTCACGCAGGTGCGCGAGTTCGGTCTGTTCGTGGACCTCGGCGGCTTCGAGGGCCTGGTACACCAGAGCGAGCTCTCGTTCAGCCGCGGTGTGCGCCCGCAAGACGTCGCCCAGCCGGGTGACGAGCTGGAGGTGCAGGTGTTGCGCGTGGGCGAAGGCCAGACCCGCAAGGAGCGCGAGCGCGTGTCGCTCTCGCTCAAGACCCTGCAGGCCGATCCGTGGTCCGAGCACACGGCGCTGCTCGAGCCCGGCTCGATCGTCACCGGCAAAGTCGTGCGTACGACCGAGTTCGGAGCGTTCATCGAGCTCGCGCCGCAGATCGAGGGCTTGCTCCACATCTCGGAGCTCGGCCGCGATCTCAAGCACGCCAACCAGGCGCTCGAAGAGGGCAGCGAGCTGCAGGTCGTGGTGGAGCGCGTCGATCGCAAGGCGCGCCGAATCTCGCTCTCCAAGCTCTCGCAGGCGGAGCAGAAGTCGCTCGCGGCCGGCGTCGATGCCAAGAGCGCACGTCCGCCCAAGCCTGGTGCGTCGGTCACGGTGGTGGTCGACAAGATCGAGCACGCGGGTCTGCTCGTGCAGGTGCCCGGTGTGTTCGGCCGTCGTGGGCGTGGCTTCATCCCGAACGTCGAGATGGGCACCGAGCGCGGCACCGATCACCGTCGCGGCTTCCCGCCCGGGACCGAGATCCTCGCGAAGGTGATCGGCGTCGATCGCGATGGCGGCTTCCGCTTCTCGCGCAAGGCGCTGCTCGTCGACGAAGAGAAGCGCGCCGTGCAGGACTACCGTCGTGAAGCGGCTCGTCAGGGCCTCGGAACGTTCGGCGATCTCTTGCGCGCGAAGCTCGAAGGCAAGACGAACAGCTGAGATTTTGTTGCGGGGCCCGCTTCCGGTGCTACGAAAGGGGCCCGCTGAACGAAGCGCGAGCAATCGCGGTTCGCGAAGCAAATCGGGCGATTAACTCAGTGGTAGAGTGCCTTCTTCACACGGAGGAAGTCGCTGGTTCAATCCCAGCATCGCCCACCAGGTTTTGGCAAGAGGCCGTCTGCAAACGCAGGCGGCCTTTTTCGCGTGCGCAGATCGTCGTCCTGTTCGTGACCGCCTACGTCACGGATCACGTATCGTTGACCAGTCGCGTGCACCCGCGTGCGCGAGAACGAGGAAGCCATGTCCGAGGATCAGGTCGTCACTCTCGCCCACGAAGGGCCTATCTCGACGCTGACCATCCAGCGCCCGGCCGTGCTCAACGCGCTCAACGTGGAGGTGCTGGTCGGCATCAAGCGCGCGGCCGACGAGGTGCGCGAGCGCGTCGAGTCGCGCGTGCTGATCGTCACCGGCGCCGGCGAGAAGGCGTTCGTCGCGGGCGCGGACATCGCGGCGATGAAGGCCATGAGCGCCGCCGAGGCGCGCGTCTTCGCCGCCAAGGGGCACGCGGCGATGGACGCGATCGCGGAGCTCACGGTGCCGGTGATCGCCGCCGTGAACGGCTTCGCGCTCGGTGGCGGCTGCGAGCTCGCGCTGGCTGCAGACTTCATCTACGCCTCGGAGCGCGCGCGCTTCGGGCTGCCCGAGGTCAACCTCGGCCTGTTCCCCGGCTTCGGCGGCACCCAGCGCCTGCCGCGTCGGATCGCGGTCGGCGTAGCGCGCGAGCTGGTCTACAGCGGCGCCATCATCGACGCGGCGGAGGCGCTGCGCATCGGCCTGGTCAACAGGGTGTTCCCGCCCGAGCAGCTGCTCGCCGAGACGCGCAAGACCGCGGAGCTGATCGCCAGCAAGGCACCGCTCGCCATCCAGGGCGCCAAGCGCGTGATCAACGAGGGCCTCGACAACGCGCTGCGCGACGCCAACGAGCTGGAGCGCGAGGGCTTCGAGCGCCTGTTCGAGAGCCAGGACAGCCGCGAAGGCATGAGCGCCTTCCTCGAGAAGCGCGCCGCCAAGTTCCGCGGCCTCTGAACGAGCGGCGGCGCGCATGGAGCTCGACGGCTTCGGGGTCGCGCGTCTGGTGCTGCAGCGCGGGCTGGCGGCGATCTACCTGCTCGCGTTCGCGTCGGCGCTGAACCAGTTTCGGGCGCTGCTCGGAGAGCGTGGGCTGCTGCCGGTGCCCGCGTTCCTCGCGCGCCATCGCTTCCGAGAGGCGCCGTCGATCTTTCAGCTCGGGTACAGCGATCGACGCTTCGCGATCGTCGCCTGGCTGGGCATCGCGCTGTCGCTGCTGGCGCTGTGCGGCGTCTCCGAGCGCGGGCCGATCGGGCTGTCGCTGCTCGTGTGGCTCGTGCTCTGGGTGCTCTACCTGTCGATCGTGAACGTGGGGCAGGCGTTCTACGGCTTCGGCTGGGAGTCGATGTTGTGCGAGGCGGGCTTCTTCGCCTGCTTCCTCGGGCCCGCACACGTGGCGCCTTCGCCGATCCCGATCTTGCTGCTGCGCTGGATGTTGTTCCGCGTCGAGCTGGGCGCGGGGCTGATCAAGATCCGCCACGACAGCTGCTGGCGCGACTGCACGTGCCTCTACTACCACTACGAGACGCAGCCGCTCCCGAACCCGCTCAGCCGGCTGTTCCATCGCCTCCCCAAGCCGCTGCATCGGGTGTCGGTGATGTTCAGCCACTTCGTGCAGCTCGCGGTGCCGTTCGGGCTGTTCCTGCCGCAGCCGTACGCGATCGTCGCGGGCGGGTTGCTCGTGTTCCATCAGCTCTTGCTGATCGTGAGCGGCAACTATGCATGGCTGAACTGGCTGACCGTGGTGCTCGGCGCGAGCACGCTGGTGGGCGATCAACGCGCGTATGTAGCGCGGCCGTTTGCGTTCGACGTCGTGCTCTACGTGTTGCTCGCGGTGAGCGTGGCGCTGAGCTACCAACCCACGCTCAACTTCTTCTCCCGGCGGCAGCGGATGAACTTCAGCTACAACCCGCTGCACCTGCTCAACGCCTATGGCGCGTTCGGGAGCGTCACGCGCGAGCGCTACGAGGTGATCGTGGAGGGCGCTGCAGAAGGCGCGGGCTGGCGCGCGTACGAGCTTCGCGCGAAGCCCGGTGATCCGAAGCGGCGACCACGGCAGTTCGCGCCGTACCACCTGCGCCTCGACTGGATGATGTGGTTTCTGCCGTTCACCGCCAACGTGGCCCAGGACCAGCTGTACGTGCTGCGCCACGACCGCTGGTTCTTGCGCTTCGTGCGCAAGCTGCTCGAGGGCGACGCCCAGACGCTCGCACTGCTGCGCGCCAACCCGTTCCCGGAGCAGCCGCCCA
>DASUME010000076.1:0-10227 GCA_036277895.1 Polyangiales bacterium | reverse complement strand
GGCTTCAGCACCCCACAGCGGCTCTACGGCGACCCCAGCGATCCCGAGCTGACCGCGGCGATCCTGCGTGCAGCGGGCGAGGCGTTGTCTGCAGACGCACTGCCCTGGCTGGTGGCTTACCTCGACGATCCGCGCGCGGATGTGCGCACCGAGGCACGGCGCGCGACCGCGCAGTTCGAGGGCAAGGCGGCCGATCTGCTGCGCACGCGGCTGACCGAGCTCACCCACGCACCGGACCCGCACATGTCCGCGGCCGAGCTGCTGTCGCAGATCGTCGCGCATGAAGAGCGCGTGCGCACGGAGCCGGCGCGCAACGCGCTCGCCGAGGCGGAGCGGCTGCTGCACGAGAAGATCGAGCTGCCGCGCGCCGACGTGTTGCTCGATCGCGCGCTCGCGCTCGGCGTGCCGGACCCGGACGCAGCGCGGCTGTCGCGCGCCTACCTCGCGCTCGGCGCCCAGCGCGATCAGCAAAACCTGCGCGTGCCGGCGCTGACCGCGTTCCGCCGTGCGCTGCGCGCGGATCCAAGAGGTCCACATGCGAAGCAAGCCGAGGCGCGCGTGCTCTACCTGGAAGCCGAAGACCGCCTGGCCGATGGCATCGCGGACACGCACGCGCTGCGCACGTCGGTCGAGCTCGACGCCGCCCAGCCGACCGCCAAGCTGCTGATCGAGCGCCTGGAGCGCGCACGCGACGACAAGAAGATCGCCCTACGCACGTGGCTCGGCTACGCGGCCGCCGCCCTGCTGATCATCGCCGCCGTGCTCACGCTGCGCGTGCGCCGCTTCGTCTAGCGCGTCACCGCGCTCGGTGGGTTCGGGGCGGCGCGGCGTTCGGCGAGTTGTTCGACGAGAGGCTCCGGGTCGAAGCCGAGCTCGTCGGCCAGCCAGCTCGCTGCTTCGCTCACGGTCGAGAAGAACGCGGTCACGTTGGCCTTGCGGCCGGCGAGCACCTGCATACCCGAGAGTACGCTGCGCGTGAGCGCCGCGAGGAAGCCGGTCGCCTCGATCACGCACGCGATGCGCTTCAGCCCGGCGCCGGCGTCGCGCACCATCTGCGCGCTCGCCTTACGCAGCTCGTCGCTGGGCGGCTTCACACCGTCCCCGATCACGCACATGAAGCCCGCGTCGTTGGGGTTCGCGCGCAACACCGTGGCCAGGCCGGCGCGCTGGCACTCGAACAGCGCGGGTGTCACGTCGTGGCGCCAGACCGAGATACAGACCCCGGCAAACTCCAGGACCAGCAGCGACTCGTCGTGATAGAGCGTCCGCAAACGGTGAGCGGAGGACGGCCGTTGCATCGCTCCCTACTGTGCGACGATCCGAGGGCCTGCTCAAGCTTCGAACGAGTATGGACAGACGTCCACGAAGGTATCGCGGCACCTTGCAGCACCTATGATGCGCAAGCCGTACGTGGAAGATGCCTGGCAGCACCTGCAGCTGCAGCGCGCACTGCGCCTCGCCGCCTCGCCGAGACCCCGGCCTGGGGCTGCAGCGTCGAGTACGCGAACTGAGTCAGCAGCCGCGTACCGCGAACGAGCTTGCGTGCTCCGCGTCTCCGAGCCGCTGCTGAAGCGCCTGCGCCGTGGGACGGTCGGCCGGATCGACGGCGAGCATGTCGAGCACCCAGGCCTCGAGGTCCGCCGTCACGCCGCGCACCCAGCGGCTGGGCGGGTGCGGCCTCTGCCCAAACTTAGCGAGCAGCTGCGCACGCGGGTCGCCCTCGAATGGCGGCCGGCCGGTGAGCGCCTCGTAGCAGACCACGCCGAGGCCGTAGATGTCGGCCGCGCACGTGAGCCGCTGCTGCACGAGCTGCTCGGGCGCCATGTACGCGAGCGTGCCGTCGGAGCGACCCTGGGGTGGGATCTCTGCGTCGAGTCGCGTGGCCAGGCCGAAGTCGATCAAGGTGACGTGCCCTTGCGCGGTCACCAGCAAATTGTTCGGCTTGAGGTCGCGATGTATGAGCGCGTGCTCGCACAGCGTCGAGAGCGCACGCGTCACCTGCAGGAGGCCGTGTCGCAGCCGCCGCTCGTCGCAGCGACCAGCTTCACGCACCCAGCGCACGAAGCTCACGCCCTCGATCAGCTCCATCGAGAAAGCGCGCTCCCCGGTGTCTTCTAGCCAGTCGTACGCGCGCACCACATAGGGACTCTCAAGTGCTCGCAGCGTGCGGTACTCGCTCTGGAACGCCGAGTAGTTATCCTTCGTGCCGTACTTGAGGAACTTCATTGCGACGGTGCGGCCGCGCGACCGATCGTACGCGCGGAACACACGTCCGAAGCTGCCTTCGCCGATCTGCGCTCCGATCTCGAAGCGGCTCGAGCACGCTTCGCGCTGCTTTGCGTCGGAATAGGCCGTCTCTTGCACCATGACGTCGCTCCCACCTCGATGGCTAGAGCGTGCTCACGCAGGTGCAGAGGGGCAATGACAGGGCCTGACACGAGCGGGGCGTCAGCCGCGTAGGAACGCGAGCTCACGCGCGATCGCGTGCCGGAGCGCAAGCTCGGAGCCGAAGCCTACCCCCGCCGCATAGTCCGCCAGGTCTGCGGGCAGCGGGCGGTTCAAGCGTTGCGTGAAGTAGAGGGCGACCTGCTCATTGCTGGCGCTCTGCGCGGCGCGGCCGGCCAACGCCGCGCGCTTGCGGTCCGCGCGCCCGTGCACGCGCTCGAGATCGCCGAGGTCCGCGAGCACGGTCGTGAGCTGCGCGAGCGAGAGCGCATGCGCGAGCTCGACTGGATTCGCCCCGCCCGACCGGTGCGCGAGCTCGTCGCACAGCGCGCGCCGGGTGGCGGCGAACAGGAGCTCGGAGAACACGTCGGGCCCGAGCAGCTGCAGCTCCTCGAGGATCGCCTGCGCGTCGACGCTGCTGCGTGCGGCGTTCTCGCGCACGAGTTGCTCCCAGGCATCGGTATGGGGGAACGGCGGCCGCTCCTGCGCGGGCAGCTGGGAGCGGCGCGCGTGGCCCAGCAGCTCGCACGCGTCGGCGCGCTTCTGGTCGACCCAGTTCGAGCGCGCCCAGCTGCGCAGCGGCGCGAGCAGCGTGGGATCGACACCGCACTCTTGCAGCGCTCGTTGCAGCGTACGCTCGGCGTAGAACATGCGCTGGGCTACGCGCACGATTGCGTCGCGAGTGGGCTCGCTCACGATGCCCTCCGCGAGTGCGCGCGCGAGCGTGGCGCGCAGGTTGACCAGCGCGTCGGAGGCGGGGCGGAAGTCGTGTTCGCGATCGGCGTGGGCCACCGCGACCTCGTCGTCATCCTCGAGCTCGCCGCGCACGAACGCGCGATAGATCTCACCGTGGCCCTGCATGCCGAAGGGCGCCAGCTCCGCGGCCCGCAGCGCGCCCATACTGGCTGCTCCCATCACCACGATGCCCTCGTGCAGCGCCCACAGCAGCTCCTTATGGGTCACCGCCGGCACGTGCTCGAAGTAGCCGTCGATCAGGCAGATCACGCGCGGACGGCGCTCGCATGCCCGCCATACGTCGCCCTGCGAGGCCGGTTCCAGGCATTGCGCCTCCGGAAACAAGCGCGCCGCTTCCCGCGGGCTCAGCGTGGGCCCCGAGAAGACGACCGCGCTCACGAAGCACGCTCGCGAGCGCGCGCATGCGGAGCGCGCATGCCAGGCACGAGCACGCGCACCACGGCAAAGGGATGCTCGGGGCGCGAGAGCGAGACCACGATCGGCGGCCCGAAGCCGGCGCGCTCGATCGCGCTCAAGAGCCAGTCGCGCTCCTGCTCGAAGCTGGCGAACGACTGGCTCGGTGCCGCCTCGAACGAGCGCAGCGGGAGCGCGTCGCCGGACAGCTGCTGTGCGGCGTACGACCAGCCCTCGAGCGAGCGCGCTTCGGCCAGCTCGCGACGCGAGATGTCGTCGCGGGAGCCCGCGATCATGGTCAGACGCGACTGCGCCGCTTCGCAGAGCGCACGCGTCAACGCGACCCTGCGATCGCTGTGACAGCCGAACCCGCGTGCACGCGAGAGCGAACGAAAGTCGCCGCGCTCGGCGTCAAGCAGGTCGCACAAGAAGCACGGTACGCCGAGCTCACTCGACAGGTCCCACACACCGGCCACCACCCGCGCCGCCTCGAGCTTGTCGAGTAGCTCGCGCGCGACCGGGTCGAGCACCGTGGCCGGATCGACGCGCCGTGCGCGCTGTGCGAGCGGGTCGATGTCGTAGAAGCGCTGCGTGTGCTCGCGCTCGATAAGCTCGAACAGCGCGTGGCAGGTTGCCTCCGGCTCGGTGTTGCCAGAGGCGAGCCCGTTCGAGCTCGCGAGGAAGTGCCGCGCACTCGGCGCGAGCGGCAAGCGATAGTCGAGGTGGACCAGGTCGAACGGCACGAACACCGTGCTGCCATCCAGGAGCGACTGTCCCGCGATCCAGGTCAGCGGCTCGTCCTGCAGCGAGCCGGAGCCGCGCAGCGCAGCGCGCGGGATGCAGCTCGCATGGCCGCGCTCGGCGAGCTCACGCGCGCTGCCGTAGCGCAGCGGCGCGTCGATCGACTCCGCGCAGTAGTGCTCGAGTGCCTCCATCAAGCCCGAGACCTTGGCGGCCTCGAGCGTGGGCCCCTTGCCCTGGGTCACGCTCAGCGACCGACCCGCCGGCCGGCTCACCATCACCACCGGGATCCCGATCCAGTCCAGCCCCGTCACCACTGCCACCCGTGTGATGCCAGCCGGCCCGAGCCACGGCGCGATCCGCGCGAGCGTCTCCGCGGGCGGGCAACTGCGAAACGTGTTCGCAAACAGCTGTCGGCCAGAGCCGTTCACGGAGTCGAGCGCAGCCATCGAGTCCCTCCTGTTCCCCGCACCCCTACCGCACCCGAGCACGCCCAACCAGGCCCGTGTCATGGCGTGTCAGAGCGCTCCGGGGAAGTTTGTCGCCTGGCGCGCAGTATCTGTGGATGCGCGCGCAGACCGCTGCCCGTCAGAGGAGAGCTCCGATGCCGCTGCCGTTCCCCAAGAAACGCCGTTCACTCACGGAAACCGAGTCGCCGTACGATCCCACGAAGTACGACAAACACGACGTGCTCGCGCTGACGTCCGCGCGCGATCTCTACCGCGCCCGCCGGCACCCGGACGACGCGGTGACGCAGCAGCGGTCGGGGCTCGATCCCAGGCTATTCGTGACCGGCCTGGAGAAGGTGGGCTCGGATGACGACGGCCACCGCAAGGTCACCCGAATCGCGACCAGCTTCGCGCGCACCAGCGCCTGCTTCGCGCTGCTGCCGATCAAGCCGGAGCCGTCGACGGGCGCGTTCAGCTGCTATTTGGTGAACGAGTCGTTCTTCGACAAGGACGCGCGCGAAGTGCCGCCCGTCAATGTCACGGTCGACCAGCAGTCCTGGCGGTTGAAGCCCAAGCGCGCCGAGCGCGCGAGCCCGCCGTTCCTGCCGGGGGGGCCTGCGATCAAGGTCGCGCTGGCACGCGGCGATAAGGGCTTCGTGATCGACGGCGCGCTGCTCGACTTCGTCAACACATGGACGCGCGTGGACTGGGCGGGCGCGCTGCCCGACGAAAAGAAGAACTATGCTTCCGTGGTCGACGAGAACCCGGAGAGCCTCGAGCTGGTGGTACACGTGCCAGGCACGGGCGCGATCGTGCGGATCAAGCCGAACACCGACGAGGCCGCACCAGTCGATGAGCGGCTTGCCCAGGAGCTCAAGCTCGCCATGAACAATGGCGCCCTGCTCGGCACCGTGAACGACGGCAGCCGGGAAGTCGCGTTCCTCGACCTGGCCGCGCTGAAGCCCGGTGAGGACCCCTGGAAGCTGCTGCTGGCGACGCCCGAGGGCGGCGTGCGCGAGTTCTGGCTGAAGGCGGACAAGAAGCTGGAGGACAGGGGCTTCTTGACGCTGCTCCCCGAGCCGGAGATCTGGCGCTCGCTGCGCAACGGAACGGTCATCGGCAAGAACAAGCTGCGCGGCGACGAAGACGCGATCCTGCTCAACGTGTGCAGCCTGAAGGGGGATCGCGACCTGAGCGAGTTCGCGCAGGCGAGCAAGATCTCCGGCACGCTCGACTTCAAGTGGACACCCGGCCAGAAACTGCAGGTCGCGTTTCAGGCGGAGACCGGGCTGCCCGGCCTGGAGGTGGCGCGCAGGCGCATCGAGGCTGCGTTCGACGCATGGACCGCGGCCACGTCGCTCAGGGTCACGTTCTGGCCGCAGGATGCGCAGGCGTTTCCCACCCCCGGAGCGCGCGGCGACACGGCGGCGATGCCGTACTACGACATCCTGATCAACCTGGATACGCTGCCGCAGTTCATCCCGGCGACAGCCTCGGACCCCGCGCGCTTCGTCGACTTTCCGGTCTCCGAGCACGGCACTTATGCGCTGCGCCGTCGGCTCGGGGCGCCGTCGTTGTTCCTCGGCTGGTTGCCGGACTTCAAGCCCGACGCCGCCACGGAGCCGTTCGTCAGCTCGGAGCACTACTTCGGAAGCGATGTGTTCCTGCACTTCGCATTGCACGAGATCGGACATGCGCTTGGGCTGCCCCACCTGAACCAGGCGCCGCACGCGAGGCTCAGCAAGCTCGGCGCGCTGGTGAACACGCAAGAGGTGCACGACTTCTTTCGGCAGAACCACGGAGTGCAGATCGCGCACACCTTCATCGTGGAAGAGCTGCTCCGCGAGTGGCCGTACGCGGAGGACGACCGCTTCAACGAGTGGCCCGCTGCCCTCTCGACCATACAGTTCTTGAAGGTGAACGGAATCGCAGACGGCACGGTCGAGAGCGTGCTGAAGGACTCGATCATGGTCTCGTTCCCGGCCCTGGCCGCGCTCTCGCGGAAGTCGCCGAACGAGCCTCTCAACCCTGCTGCCATCAAGTACCGCACCGCGCCCACGGCGGTCGACCTCGCCTGGATCAAACAGCTCTACCCCTAGGCGTACCCCGCGCGGCGCAGTGCCGAGGCCGCGTCCTCTACCGCGATCGGGAAGTCATCCGGGCCGGCTCGTTGCGCAGCGCGGAGCGCATGCTCGACGTCTGCGCTCAGGCGGGCGTGGGCGGCGTGCAGGAGCTCCGTTATGAAGGGGACGCATTCTTCGTAGCGCTCTTGCGAGACGAGCAGCGCGATCAGCGGCGCGTGGGCGAGCCACTGGAAGGGGTACTCGCGGGGGCGCGCGCGGGGCGTGCTCCACCAGTGGTGGCGGGCTTCGGCGAAGCGCTCTTCGGCCAACTCGGCGCGGCCCTCCCGGAAGAGCACCCAGCCGAGGCACGCGTGGGCGGCGCCCACGTAGCCGCGCAGGCCGCACTGTTGGGCCAGCTGCAGCGCGCGCTCGCTCTCGCTGCGACAGGCCGCGACGTCGCCGAGGCGGCGTAACGCGATCGCCAGGTAGAGCACGATTCGGCAGCTCAGCGCGGTGTCGCCCAGCTCGCGCGTAGGACGCTCCAGCTCGCGCAGCAGCTCGATCGCTTCGACCCACGCGGGGCGGTCGGCCAACAGCAACATGAACGCGAGATCGAACTCGGCGAAGCGCGCCGCGGGACTGCCGGGCGCCGTGCGCCGGTAGATCGCGACCGCGCGCCGCTGGTAGCGGAGTGCCCTCGTGGGCTCGCGATAGCGTGAACGCGAGAGCAGCGCGTTGGCCGCGTCCATCAGCAGCGCCGCCACCTGTGCAGGCCTGCCGGTGGCGCGTGCGAGCGGCAGCGTGGCGCGCACCTCGAGCCACATCGCGCGCGCGTTCGACTGCACGTAGTGCAAGCGAGAGCGCAGGATGGCGTGCTCGATGCGCTCGCGGATCACCGCGATACTGCTGGCACGCGCACCGTGTAAGGCGGTCTCCGCGCGATCGAGCGCCGCAAACGCAGCCTCGTACGCGCCCAGCATGCGGTGCGAGATCGCGCGCGCACGCTCGGCACGGCTGCGCGTCAGCGAAGACGCGAGCACGTCCGCCACCAGCTCCGAGGCCAGCGCGAACACCCTAGAGTGACGCGCAGCGCGCCCGTAGAGCCGCAGCAGCTCGAGGCCCGTGCGCAAGCTGCGCTCGGCTCCGCCCTTCAGCCAGGCGTGCTCCAGCGTGTCGATCGCGTCGTCGAGCGCCAGCGCGCTGCAGTACGCACGACTGGCTCGTCTCAGCGCACGTGCACCGCGCTCGGCGTCGCCCGCCGCCAGCCAGTGTTGTCCGATCTCGCGCAGCACGAGCGCGCTCGCAGGAGCCTCCCCGAGCCTGCGCGCACGCTCCGCGTGCAGGCTCGCCGCCGACTCCGCCGGCACGCGCTCCGCGAAGGCGCGCCGATATGCCTCGTGCACGAAGTACAGCGACGGCCCGTCTCGCCGCAGGTAGCGCTGCGCAACCAGCACCTCGAGCGCCGCGCGCGCAGGGTCGGACGCCAACGCCACGACGTCTTCCACGCTGAAGATCGTGCCTGCGAGCGCAGCGATCGCGCCCGTCTGCACCACGACCTCGTCGAGCGCGTCGAGCTGCGCGTGCAGCAGCCCGTGCACCCCGCTTGCGTGCGGCGCCGCGGCGTGGCGTGCGAGCCAGTGGCCGAGCTCGACCACCGCGAACGGCAGGCCGCGCGCGAAGCGGTACGCGTCGTCCGCCAGCGAAGGCTCCAGCGCGATCCCGAGCATGTCCGCCAGCAGCTCGGAGGTCCCCGCATGCGACAGGCGAGGCAGCAGAACGTCCGCCTCGGGCGTCTGCCCCGGCGCGAGCGCCGAGCCCGCCAGCAGCAGCAAGCGGTCTCCCCGGCCGCGCAGCCAGCTCACGAAGCCGCGCGTGAGCGCATCCGCGACCTCGAGCCGGTCGATCAACACCAGCGTGGGCTCCGCGCGCGCGAGCGACTCCAGGCCGCACCAGAGCGCCGCAAACACCTGCTCGCGCGACGACGCCGGCAGCTGCGCCCCGAGCCGGGTGTGCAGCACCGGAAAGTACGGCACCAGCGGTCGCAGCGCGTCCTCGAGCGCGGGTTCGTGCTCTACACGCGCGGCGAACGGCGCATCGAGACAGCGCAGCGCGTGCAACGCTGGCGTCTGCGCGCGCCCCGACTCCGCGCCCGCCGCGTGATCCGTGGCCTGCAGCGTCCGCACGCCGAGCGCCTGCGCACGCGCCCTGCACTCGTCGAGGAAGCGCGTCAGGCCCGCCCCGGGCTCGGCGCTCACGCGCAGCACCGAGCTCGCCCCCTTCAGCGCACGCTCGACGGTAGCTCGCTGCACGTCGCGCTCGACCAGGCGAGGCTGAAACACGATCGGTACACGACGCTCGGCCCGCGCGCGACCGGTCGCGTCCGCCAGCGCGTCGACGATGTCCGCCGCCCGCGCCACCCGCTGCTTCCGCTCCTTCGCGAGCAAGCGCATCAGCAGCGCCTCGAGCGCACCGGGAAAGTCGCGCACGAGTGTGCTCGGCGCGCTGGGCACGCCGTACAGGTGCTGCTGGTGCAGCCCCTCGTCGCGATCCGCGCTGAACACCGGGCGACCGGTCACCAGCTCGTACCAGATGCAGCCGAGCGCATACAGGTCCGCGCGACCATCGCAGGGCTCGCCACGCAGACGCTCCGGTGCCAGGTAGCCCGCGGTGCCCGCGCTCGCCGCGCCGCCCCACGGCATCGCGAGGCCGAAGTCGATCAGGACCGGCTCGTCTGGCCCGCGCAGCAGTACGTTGCCCGGGCACAGATCCCCGTGCAGGTAGCCGTGTTCGTGGATGGCATGCAGTGCGATCGCTAGCCCGTGGATGACCGCGCCGACCAGCTCGGGTCTTCCTGCGCATGCCTCCGCCCCCCGGTCGCGCCACAGCCTGCGCTGCAGCGCGCGCAGCGAGCCTCCGTCGAGCGCCTCCAGCTCGTACCAGGCGTGCCCGTCGTCGTCGCCCGACTCGAAGACGCGCACCACGCCCGCGATCGAGCCCAGCGCGGACAACATCGTGAACTCGCGCTGAACACGCGCGCTGTGTCCCGGGTCGCGCGCACGCTTTAGCGCACGCGTTCGATCGCCACGGCGGGCGCGGTGGACGTGGCTGGTCCCGCCCTCGCCCATCAACTCCAGCAGCTCGTAGTCACTCCATCGGGCCATCGGGGCCTCGCGGCGTCGCCTCGTCTGGTACTGTATCACTGGCTCGCCGTACTATCGGCGCTCGCGCCGTACCGACCATGGGAATGATCGAAAGCCGCGAACACGGTCTCCACTTCCTGGCGCAGGACACGCTGGTGGGCCGCAGCGATCGCTGCTTGCTCCGCGTCGACGACGAACACGTCTCGCGCGTACACGCCCTGATCTGGTGGGACGACGATG
>DASUME010000075.1:0-7031 GCA_036277895.1 Polyangiales bacterium | reverse complement strand
CAGGATGGGCGCGTCGACGGCGGCCAGCGCGGCATCCAGCGCTGCGTGATAAGGCCGGTGGTAACCCGCGAGCCGCCGCTCGCGATCCTCCGGCGTCATGCCGGTGTTGAGCAGCACGGCCTCACCGTCCGCCAGCGTGCGGAACGCGTCGGCATGCCGCTCATCGCGGTTGGGGTCGACGAGCAAGCGTGAGAAGCGCGACAGCACCGCGCTCGCGTTCAGCTCGCGGGCGAGCTCGAGCGTGATCTCGCGCGCTCCGAGATCGTACGACCAGTGTGTGCCGACCAAACGCCGGTCCGGCTCCGGCCAGCGCCAGGCCTCGGGCAGGCGCACGCTCGCGTGCTCGCAAGTGAGGAACGCTGGCGCCGCGCGCGAGCCGTGCACGACCTCCACCGCTTCTGTCACCCGTACGTCGAGCCCGCCGTGCTCGTCAGCCATGCCGCCTCAGTCCGCCTTCGGGTGGCAGCCCCAGCAGGAGTAGCCTTCGCCCGTCTCCGGGTTCCACTCCTGCTCGCCCAGCAGCTTGCCCATGCTCGGTGTCACCCGCAGCGTCATGAACTTGAAGATGCGCGAGTTCTCCATCGCCTTCCAGTCCGCGCTGCCGAATGCCGGCACCTTGGACAGGTGGTCGCTCGGCATCTTGTACTTGCGCTCTTCCGGCTTCTCGCCGTGGCAGGGCGTGCACTCGAACTTCTCGCCTTCGAACTTCTTCTCGTTGAAGGTCTGGAACACCTGCCGCATCACCGGGTGCACGCCGCCGATCATGTACCACTCCTTCTCGGAGTAGCTCATGTCGTTCCACGGCTTGTCCGCGGGTGCCTTGATCCCGAGCAACGCGATCGGCGTGTTCGGGGGCGCGGGCTCCAGCTCCGGCGGCTGCCAGCCTGACTTGTACGACGAAGCGGCTTCCGCCGCCGGCTTGTCGGCGCTCTCCGGCTTCGCAGGCTTGCCACCGCAAGCAGCAGCCGCGAGGCCTGCACAGAGACAAAGCGAGAGCCGGACAGCGTTCCTACTACGGTTCATGCGAGTGATCTCCCCAGCGCGTTCAGTGGACGCCAGGGTGGAGTCTCACTTGTTGGGCTGTGGCGTCAAGCGCAGGTACGGCTTCACGGCGCGATAACCCTTGGGGAACTTCTGCTTGATCAGCTCGGGGTCCTGCAACGCCGGCACGATCACCACATCGTCCCCGTCCTTCCAGTTGACGGGGGTGGCGACCTGATAGCCGTCCGTGAGCTGGAGCGAATCGAACACGCGCAGGATCTCGGCGAAGTTGCGGCCCGTGCTGGCCGGGTACGTGATCAGCGCGCGGATCTTCTTGTTCGGGTCGATGAAGAACACCGAGCGCACCGTGAACGTATCGTTCGCCTCGGGGTGGATCATGTCGTAGAGGCCGGCGACCTTGCGGTCCTGGTCGGCGACGATCGGGTAGTTGAGCTTGGTGTTCTGTGTCTCCTCGATGTCGAGGATCCACTTCTTGTGGCTCTCGCTGGGATCGACGCTGAGCGCGAGCACCTTGACGTTGCGCTTGTCGAACTCCGCCTTCTGCTTGGCGGCCTCGCCGAGCTCGGTGGTGCAGACCGGCGTGAAGTCCTTGGGGTGCGAGAACAGCACGCCCCAGCTGTTGCCGAGGTACTCGTGGAAGCGGATGGAACCTTCGTTGGTCTCCGCCGTGAAGTCAGGCGCGACGCTGCCGATGTGCAGACCCATGTGAACCTCCTCTAGGAAGGTCGCGTATACCACGCGACCTCACCGCTACCTATAGAGACACCTCGTTCTTCTAGGAGACGTCCCCGCTCGCGGGCCCAGGGTGTCGATTCCGGAACGGGATGGGTGGCCAGCGCACACTGAGGGAGGGTGGCCCCACGGCTGTCGTCACACCGGACGCCGTTGCCCCGAAGACAGGCGCCACAATAGTCGTTGACACATGCTTTTGGCGAGACCATAGTCGTTTGAACAGAGACTCTCACGGAGAATACGCTCATGGCCACAGCGGCAGCAGTCATCACGCCCAGCACCATCCAAGAGCTAAGCCCTGGGCTCTTCGCCTTTGCCTACCGCGCCGTTCGTCAGCGTGAAGAGGCCGAGGACCTGGTTCAGGACACCTGGATCTCCGCGCTGCGCACCGTGCCCAGCTTCGAAGGACGCTCGAGCCTGCGCACCTGGTTGGTCAGCATCCTTCGCCGTCGCATCGCCGACCGTTACCGCCGGGACCGCCCCTCCGAGGAGCTGCAGGAAGATCGCCTCGCGATCGACGGCAGCGCCGCCGAGGAGCGCCTGGGCGACCACGAGGCGGCCAACCTGGCTACCGCGGCGATGGCCGAGCTCACGGAGCTCGAGCGCAGGGCGGTCATGCTCTGTGATGTGCAGGACCTGGATCGCGACGAGGCGAGCGAGCAGCTCGGGGTGACCCGAGGCCACCTGCGCGTGCTGCTGCACCGCGGCCGCCACAAGCTCGAAGTGGCCCTGCGCGCCAACGGCATCGCCGCCTGAGGGCTGCGGGCCATGCTGTGGGCAGAGCTACGAACCCCCCCGAGCCACTCAGCGCTTGAGCTTGGTAACGAGCTCGACCTGCGAGTGGACCCCGAGTTTACGGAAGATCGACTTGAGGTGGTTGCGAACCGTATGGAGGCTGATGTGGAGCGTGTTGGCGACGCCGGTCACGCTACCTTCGCCGAGCAAGGTCTCGACGATCTCGCGCTCGCGCTTGCTGAGCTGATCGAGCGAGATCTCCGGGCCCGCGGAGTCGGCCCGGTCGCCACGCGCAGTCAGACCGTTGGAGAGACCTTCGATCCGCTGCAGCGCCTCGATGCCCTGGCCAGCCACTCGCATCAGGTCTTCCTGAAGCTTGCCGCGCGACTGCTTGATCAGCGCTTCGCGGATCACGTTGTCGAGCGTGGTGGGCGAACAGGGCTTGGTGAGGAAGCGAAAGATCTCGCCCTCGTTGATCGCGCGCACGGCCGCGTCGAGCTGCGGGTCGCCCGTCAGCAGAATGCGCACGATGTATGGGTACTCACGCGCGACCTGCGCCAACAGCTCGACGCCGCGCATGCCCGGCATCCACTCGTCGGAGACGACGACCTGAATGTCTTCGCGATCCAGGACTTCCAACGCTTCCGCCGCAGAGCGTGCGGTGCGCACTTCGTAAGGAGCTCCTTCGAGAGCGGCGGCCAGAGCCAGCGCAGCCTCGTCGTCGTCCACCAAGAGGACTCGGAACCTCATCATCACCTCGAACCAGCGAACTTGGGCGAGCGCGCAGTGCGCGCTCTAAACTGCGGCCGGCATGCGATTGGCGCGATGCGCAGGCGCAATTCAACGTGCAGACAGGATATGGTGGGGTTCACGTGCGAGCAAACGCAGCCCGTGAAGATTCCGCTTCCTGAAGGACGTCAACAGTCACCATGACCTCTCTCAGAACCCAGCCTGTCTCCCCCGAACGCGTCATGGACGCCACGCGCGACGCCGCGTCGAGGGAACACACTACGCCTGCTCAGGCGGCGTGTGAATCCGTGGAGTCGTACGCACCGGAGCAGGACGTCCTGGGGAACCTGGTTCGCGCGTACGACTGCCTTTGGTCAGAGATGACCAAGTTCTTCCAATCGTTCGACATCACCCCGCAGCAGTACAACGTGCTGAAGGTCTTGGCGGCGCAGGACGGCCGCGTGGGCGTTGCGTGCCAGGCGATCGGCGAGCAGTTGCTCAATCGTGTGCCCGACATCACGCGCTTGCTGGATCGTCTGGAACAAGCGGGACTGATCTGGCGCGAGCGCTGCGCCAGCGATCGGCGTGTGGTGCGCACTCACCTTACCGACGCGGGACGCAACAAGGTCGGAGAGGTTCGCGAGCCCCTGCAGCGCGCGTTGCAACGCCGGTTTGCGCACATGACGTCCGACGAAGTCCGCGATCTGAACCACCTGCTCGTCAAGGTGCGCGAGCCTCACTGCCCGGACGCTCGCGCTGCGTTCCTGCGCGTGTTCGAGGTCTCGGACCCCGAATAGGAGGCGCACCCTCCGGCAGTGCTCGTCGCGCGTGCAGCGACCCACAGAATGCGGAAGACCCGCGGCGACTCGGTCGTCCGCGGGTCTCTCTTTTGACCGAACGTGTTCGGAAGTCAGTAACTCAGAGCGCAGCGTCAGGTGCTACCGCGGTCTCGATGGCCGCGGTCGCCTTGACCTCTTTGGGCCGCCGGTCGAGGCCTTCCGCAAGCACACGCTCGGGGGGCTTACGCAGGTCCCAGACCAGACCGACGCGTGCGAAGGTCCACAGCACGTAATAGCTCAGATCGACTTCCCACCAATAGAACCCCTGATTTGCGGTGCTCTGATAATGATGGTGGTTGTTGTGCCAACCCTCACCCATCGTGAGCATGGCGAGGAACCAATTGTTCCGGCTGTCGTCCTCGGTCTCGAAGCGCCGGGTGCCGTAGACGTGCGAGAGCGAGTTGATGGTGAACGTGCCGTGCCAGAGCAGGACGGTCGAGACCACGAGGCCCCAGAACAGCGCCTGCCCGCCACCGATCGCCAACAGCAAGACGCCGTACAGGATCGGCGGCACCGTGTGGTGCTTGTTGAGCCAGACAAGCTCCGGGTACTTCGCGAAGTCGCGGATCAGGTCGTAGCGCGTGTCGTTGTGATCGCGGGAGACGATCCAGCCGACGTGGGACCAAGCCAAGCCGTCCTGTCGCACCGAGTGGAGGTCTTCCGGCTGGTCCGAGAACTTGTGGTGGTGGCGATGGTGGCCGGCCCACCAAAGGGCCCCCTTCTGCACGCTCATGCCGCCGAGCAGGGCGATCACGAACTGGAACCAGCGCGAGGTCTTGTAGGCGCGGTGCGAGAAGTAGCGGTGGTAGACGCCGGTGACGAAGAACATGCGCGCGTAATACAGCGCGATGGCCAGCGCGAACCCGCTCCAGGACCAGCCCCACACGAAGATTCCCACGACCGCCAGCACGTGTAGCAGCCAGAACGGCAGCGCCGACATGTGGAAGTAGTCGCCCAAACCGCGTGCACGACGCTCGACTGCGATCTCCATGCAAGGATCCATAACCCGCGTGGGCAGTGACGTTTGTCAGCGCTTGGTCACGCGGGGGCGCCTTTGTGGGCCCCCTTGAACTGCAGGCCGGGCGTGTCCTGCACGACCGTGGTACCGGGCGCGACGCTGTGCGTCAGCCAGACGTTCCCGCCGATGACGCTGCCGTGCCCGATCACGGTGTCGCCGCCGAGGATGGTGGCGCCGGCGTAGATGGTCACGTCGTCCTCCAGCGTGGGGTGGCGCTTCTTGCCCCGTGCCTCCTCGCGCCCGCGCACGCTGAGCGCGCCCAGCGTGACGCCCTGGTAGAGCTTCACGCGCGCGCCGATCTGCGTGGTCTCGCCCATCACCACGCCGGTGCCGTGGTCGATGAAGAAGCTCGGTCCGATCGACGCGCCCGGGTGGATGTCGATGCCGGTGCGCGAGTGCGTCACCTCGCTCATCATGCGCGGCAGCATCGGCACATCGAGCAGGTAGAGCTCGTGTGCGATCCGGTGGCTGGTGATCGCCTGCACACCCGGGTAGCTCAGGATTACCTCCTCGGCGGTGCACGCGGCAGGATCGCCGTGGAGCGCGGCCTGCACGTCCGAGGCGAGTACGTCGCGCACGCGCGGGATCGCATTCAGCAGCGCCAGCGCCACCTCGTCCGCGCGCAGGCGCATGTCCTTGCGCGGCTCGCCGGCGCCGTCCGCGGTGGCGCGGAAGGATCGATACACCACCTGCCCAAGGTCGCGGTAGAGCCGGGCGCAGCGCTCTCCGATCACGTAGCTGGACAGCAGCTCGTCCAGGTTGTCGTGCCCGAAGTAGCCGGGGAACACCAGGTTCGTCAGCTCGTCGAGCAGCTCCGTCACACGCGCGCGCGAGGGCAGCGCGGTGGCCTCGATGTGGTTGATGTTGCCGTGCACCCGGTAGCTCTCGAGGATGGCCTCGATGGCACTCGGCAAGCCGCGATCGCGTTCCATGAGAAGAGTTGTAGCTCAATACCCGATGTAGATCGGCTTGAGGGCGAGGCCGCCAGGGAGCATGTAGCTGGTGTACGAGCCGAGGCCGTACACCACGATGCCGAACCCCGAGCCGAGCGTGCCGCGCGCCTCGTGCGCGCCGGCTGCGGCCAGCGGCACGGTGGCGACGCGATAGCGGGTGGTGCCCACCTGCGCGAAGTTGGTCACCAGGTTGCCGTCGATCGTGACCGCGTCGGTGTCGAGCGCGATCACGTCGACTACGTTCTGGGTGTACGTCGAGGGCGTGAGGAAGTTGTAGCTCTGACGGTACTGCTCCGTGGGCACGACCAGCGAGAGCGAGGGGTCGCCGATCAGGGCGCCGTTGGCGCCGATCAAGTACTGGCCCACCGCGAGGCGCTTGTTGCCCTTGATCCAGAGCGCGCGGTTGGCGCCGAGCTCGAGGCTCTCGCCGCGCTTGAGCAGCGCCGGCTCGTGCAGCGGCGGATCGAAGCTGACGGTGTTGTCGTCGGCGCCGGAGATCACGCGCGCCATGTACTGACCGCCCGCGCTGGAGCTCGGCACCGACAGCACCACGGTGTTGCTCCACGTCGAGAGCGGCGTCATCGACTCTTCGAGGTGATCACACGCCACGCGATCGAAGGGCACGTTGCTGCAGTCCACACCCGCGATCACCTGCACCGCGCCGTTCGCGACGATGTGCGTGCCGGTCAGGTCGTAGTGTGGACCCGGGTCGCAAAGGTTCGTGGTCACCCTGGCGTCGTCGTCGAGGCAAGTCGCGAGCGGCGTCACCAGCTGCAGCACGTCGCCGGGGTCCAGGTCAACCTCGAGCACCCCCCCCGGAACCACCGACGCGATCGGCTCCGCACTGCCCGGCGCGGATGCCGCGAGCATCGCGCTGCTCTCGATGCGCACGTGCGCGCGCGCCGTGCCCACGCCGCTGATCGCGACGAAGCTCGGCCGTCCGCGCCAGGGTTTGCCCGTGGGGCGAGACATGAACATCGCGCGCGAGAGCGCGTAGAACTCGACCGTCGTCGCGCCGTTTTC
>DASUME010000074.1:0-5156 GCA_036277895.1 Polyangiales bacterium | reverse complement strand
GGCGGTAAAGAGCCCACTCGCACCGCTCCCAGTACGGAACGACACGAGCGTCAGCGTGCAGGCCACGTTACCGCGCGCCACCTCGAGCACGGCATGGTCGAGCGGCGCGCCGCCCGTGAACGGCACGCTCCATGACTGGCTCGCATGCAGGGCACATCCCGCGCCGTACGTGCCATTCGCGGAGAGCACCGCGCTGCTACTTATGGACCCCTCGCTGGTGCCGAACGCATGCACCGCGTCCTCGTCGCAGGGCTCGACGATGCACGGATCACCCTCGCGCCCGCAGCCGAAGCACAGCGCGAAGAGCGTCAGTGCCCATCGTGGAGCATCGCGAGCCGCTTCGAGCATTTCCCGGAGAAGTACGGCGTTTCCGTGCGGTTCTTGACCCATTCACATTCATGCTCGCCAGCCGATAACATGTTTGGGTTGGGTCGAAGGGAGCACTCGATGTCGGGTTCCAAGTCCGTGGCGATGCTGTGCGTGATCGCTGCGGCGGCATGTGGAGAGGGGGAAGACCCCGCGCGGCCAGGCGCGCTGCTCACCGACCAAGAGACGCAGAGCATCATCGCGGCCAACGACATCCAGTCGTTCAACGGTTCGTACACCAACTGCACCAACCGCACGGGCAGCTGGAGCTACCCGGTCGCGGCCGTGCCCTCGCCCGCGATCACGAACGGCCTGCTGTCCGTCATTCGCGGCGACACCGGCTGCACGCTCGCGATCACGAGCATCGTCTCCGGCATGGACGGCATCCTGACGCCGAACGCACCGCTCGCGCTGGCTGCCTCGTTCGGGACCGCACGCTCGTTCGGCATGCCGATCGAGTTCTACGCCACCGCCGCCGTCGGCTCGGTGAACTTCGGCGGCGACTTCACGATCTCGCTCCTGTTCTCCGAGCAGCCGCGCAACGAGACCGAAGGTCTGACGGCGAGCTTCGCCACCGTCACGGGCAGCACCGCGTCCGCCATGGGCGTGGCGGCGCCGAACTACACGATCGACGTCACCGGTGCGCTCGTCACCACCGACGTCTCGAAGGTGATCTTTGCGGTGTCCGGCGACGTGGTGCTCACCGCCGGCTCCAATCCCGGCAACTTCTACGTGATCGTGAACAACAGCGTCGGCAACACCTACGCCGCGATCAACACCGCCTACCTGGGCGCTGGCACGCCGATCGCGATCGCCACCACCATCCCGGCGTCGTCGTTCCTCGCCCCGGGCGTCAACCTGACCGGCAACATGACGGTGCGCACGCTGATCATCGCGCAGCTGACCAACGGCATCGCGTCGTACCAGAAATTCGCGATCACGTTCAGCGCGCCGACTTAGTCCAGAACGATGGCTTCGATGTCGGCGCGGCCGGCGTGCAGCATGTCGAGCTTCTTCGCGGCCGCCTTCGAGAGGTCGAAGATGCGGCGGCGCTTTCCGAACGGCCCGCGATCGTTCACGCGCACCACCACCGTGCGGCCGTTGTCGACGCGGCGGATGCGCACCTTGGTGCCGAGCGGCAGGGTGCGGTTGGCGGCGGTGTACTCGTCCGGGTCGTACTTCTCGCCGCTTGCCGTCTTGCGACCGGCGAAGAAGTCCGCGTAGTAGCTGGCCTCGCCCCGCAGCACGTCGCGATCGCGCCCCAGCTCCTCCTCCTCATGGTCGTCGTTCACCGACGCGTGGTGGGTCTCGTGCGAGTTGGCGTTGTTCACGATCCCCCGCTGCTTGGCCTCGCCGCAGCAGGCGCCCCCATACAACACCGCGACGAGGCCGAAACCGAAGGACCAGGGGAGGCGCCGGAGCTGTCGCATGGATCACCATTGTCGATCGGCGGGCGCACCATGACCAGGGACGATCAGCATCTTGCGGAACGCTTCGTAGGCGAAGCGGTCGCTGTGCTCGTGGGTGTGACAGCCGAGGCACGTCGCTTCTGTCGGTGATTTCGCGATCAGACCGGCCAGCTCGGGCTGCTCGTTGTGCTGGCTGCCGGGGCCATGACAATTTTCGCAGCCGACGTTCTTCAGGTTCTCCACGTGCGTGACCGTGCTGCCACCTGGTTGGTTGTAACCGGTCACGTGGCAGCTCACGCAGCTCAGGTTGTACTCTTTGTGGGCGCGCTCGAGCGTCGCGTACGCGCGGCCGTGCTTGGTGTCGCGCCACCACGCGAAGGCCTGCTGGTGGCAGCTGGCGCAGCTCTCGGAGCCGACGTAGTGCGCAGCGTCTTTGGGGGCAGGCTTGGGCAGCACGTCCTTGAGCAGCTCGCGGTTGGCGTCGTTGACGCGGCGATCGTGCGCGTCGAGCTTGGCCGCGATCGCGGGATCTCCGCGCACCTCGGGCGCGAGCTCGACCAGCGTCGCGTCGAACCAGCGCCCCGCGTAGCGCGGGGAGGGCGGGTGCGCGCGCTGGTTCACCAGTTCCTGGAGGCGCGCGCGCTGCGCGTCGAGGTCCGCCTTGGCCACCTTGCTGTCCGCGGACCACTCCATGATCCGCGCGCGCAGCTCCGCGATCTGCCGGTCGAGCTCGGCCTGGGCTTGCTGCGCGCTCCAGCTGCTCGCGTCTTCCCACTCGCCTGCCTTCAGCGCGAGCTCGACCTTCACCACCGCCTGCCCCTGGTAGCCGGCGTGCACCATCAGCGCGTCGCCGACGACCGCGGGCGGCAGCGGCTTCTCCAGATCCAGCCCGCCCATGAGCACCACGTCGGGCCCCTTGCCGGCGACCACACGCGCAGTGCGGCGATCGCCGCTGACCAGCGCCACCACCAGCTGGGCGCCCTGCGCACGCAGCTCCTGCGCCTTGGCCTGGGCGATCGCGCCCACGTCCTCACCCACCAGCCCGAGCACGCCGACCTTCACACCGTTCACCTCGAGCACGCGCGCGCTCGCGTAAGGAGCGCCGACGTTGTCGACGAGCCACGGAAAGCCGGAGCGCGCGAGCAGGTCATCGCGCTGCGCCGGGGGCAACGCGAGATCCAGCGGGCCGGGCGCGGCCGCGCTGACGCCGATCTGCTTCCAGGCCTCGACGAAGGTCTGGGCCCGCAGCTCCTCTTGCTTGCGCGCGCCGTCCGCGTCCTCCGGGCGCAGCTCGGTGCCGACGGTGAGATCGCCCGCCGCGAGCACCAGCGTGGGCACGCCGTCTTTCTTGGCCTCGGTCACCACGGCGGCGAGCTTGTCGAGCCCCCCGAGCGGCCGCTGCGAGCAGCCACAGGGCTCCAGATACCCGCGTGGATCCGTCAGCAAGAGCAGCCGCAGATCGGCCCGAGGCTTGGGCACCGCCGCCGTGACGGGCGGCTTCGGCGCCTGCGCCCCATCACAGCGGGCCGCGCCACAAGCGGCCAAAACCCCGAGAACCACACATATCCACCAGCGAGAGCCGCGCATCAGCCTCCCAACGTATCGCACCGGCACGGTATTGCCGCTGTCTGGCGAGCTTGACGCCTCCGAGACCCCAAGCTAGCTTCCCGACCCTCATTGGCGCTCGGGGACGGGCGCACTCGTTTTTTGCGGCCCACAGAGCGCTACGCTCGCGCCGCAGCTGAGAGAGCACGCATGGTTATCGTTCGACTCGCCCGCCGCGGCACCAAGCACCGTCCGTTCTATCACATCGTTGCCACCGACAACGCGAGCCGCCGCGACGGTCGCTTCATCGAGCACATCGGCACCTACGATCCGCACAAGCCGGATGCCGAGGCGTTCCTGCAGGAAGAGCGCCTGAACTACTGGACGAGCAATGGTGCGCAGCTCTCCGAGCGCGTGAGCCACATCGTCAAGGCCAAGAAGCAGGCCCAGGCGAGCGCCTGAGCCCCGCATGAAGCAGATCGAGGAGCTGATCGGCTACATCGCGCGCGCCCTGGTCGACGACCCGGACGCGGTCGAGGTCGAGGCGCTCGACGGGGACAACGCCATCGTCGTGGAGCTGACCGTTGCCAAGGGAGACCTGGGCAAGGTGATCGGCCGCGAAGGTCGTACGGCACGCGCGCTGCGCACGCTGTTGGCCGCGGCCAGTGCCCGGCGTCAGCGTCGGGCCGTGCTCGAAATTCTCGAGTAGGCAGCCCATGTCCGAAGAGTTGGTCGAGCTCGCGGCAGTCGTGCGCGGGCACGCGCTCGCGGGTGAGCTGGTGCTCAAGGTGTTCAACCCCGAGAGCGACCTGGTCGCATCGCTGCGCGAGCTGATGCTGCGCTCGCCCACCGGCGAGATCACCCGCTACAAGGTGCGCTCGTCGCGCGGTGCCAAAGAGGGTGCGCTGGTCACGCTCGAGGGCGTCACCACGCGTGACGCCGCCGATGCGCTGCGCGGTCACGTGGTGTGCGTGGAGCGCGCGACCCTGCCCGCGCTGGAGGACGGCGAGTACTACATCGTCGATCTCCCGGGCCTGGCCGTGCACGACACGGGCGGACAAAAGATCGGCTACGTCGAGGACGTGATCGAGTACCCGAGCGTGGCGGCGCTGGTGGTCGTGGTCGAGGGCATCGTGCGCGAGGTGCCGGATCTGCCGCGCTACCTGCTCGAGGTGCGCGTCGCGGACGGCTACGTGGTGGTCGATAACCTCGAAGAGCTCGAGCCGGTGCCGCTGGCGCCGCTGTCCGGCAAGCGCTGATGCGCTTCGAGGTCATCACGATCTTCCCCGAGCTGTTCGACTCGTTCCTCGCCAAGGGCCTGGTCGCGAAGGCGCACGGCAACGGCACGATCGAGGTCTCGCGCACCAACCCGCGCGACTTCGCCAACAACAAGCACCGCACGGTCGACGACGCGCCCTACGGCGGCGGCAGCGGCATGGTGATGTTGCCGGGACCGATCCTGGAGGCCGTGGAGAGCCGCGAAGAGCAGGGGCGGCTGCACCGCATCCTGCTCACGCCGCAGGGCGCACCGTTCACGCAGGCGACCGCGCGTCGGCTGTCGAAGCTGCCCGCGATCGCGCTCGTGTGCGGCCGCTACGAGGGCGTGGACGAGCGCGTGCGCGAGGCGATGGACGAGCAGATCTCGCTCGGCGACTTCGTGATGACGGGCGGCGAGGTGGCGGCGATGGCGCTGATCGAAGCCACCGCGCGCTTGCTGCCGGGGGTGCTCGGCAACATCGACTCGACGCACGAAGAGAGCCACTCGGACGGCTTGCTGGAGTACCCGCAGTACACGCGCCCGCCGGTCTTTCGCTCGTCGAGCGTGCCGGACGTGTT